>DATBAK010000063.1 GCA_036271555.1 Acidimicrobiia bacterium | reverse complement strand
GACGGCCACGCTCGCGAAGCGCTACGCGGATGCCGTCGCCGGCACGCGCGCGCGCGTCGTCGATACGCGCAAGACCACGCCGGGGTTTCGCGCGCTCGAGAAGGCCGCCGTGCTCGCCGGCGGGTGCGGCAATCACCGCTTCGATCTCGGCAGCGGCATCCTCATCAAGGACAACCACATCGCCGCGTGCGGCTCGGTGCGCGCGGCCGTCGAGTCCGCGCGCGCGCGCGCGCCGCACCCGCTGCGCGTCGAGTGCGAGGTCACGAACCTCGGCCAGCTCGACGAGGCGCTCGCCGCCAACGCCGACATCGTGCTGCTCGACAACATGACGGTCGCGCAGGTCGAGGTCGCCGCGGCGCGGGCTCACGCGCGCGGCAACGTCCTCGTCGAGGTGTCGGGCGGCGTCACGCTCGCCACGGTCGCCGACTACGCGCGCGCCGGCGCCGACCTGATCTCGGTCGGCGCGTTGACGCACTCGGCGCCCGCGGTCGACATCGGCCTCGATGTCCGCTAGCTCGGGCGGCGGCTGGCTCGGCTCGCACGTCGTCGAGCTCGCCGACTGCGCGTCGACGAACGACGAGGCCGCGAAGCTCGCGCGCGCCGGCGCCGCGCACGGCACCGTCGTGATCGCGCACGCCCAGACCGCCGGCCGCGGGCGCGACGGCAGGGCGTGGGCGTCGCCGCCGGGCGCCGGCCTCTACCTGTCCGCCGTGCTGCGCCCGCCGCTGCCGCTCGTCGACGTGCCGCCGCTCACGCTCGCGATCGGCATCGGCGCGTGCGACGCCGCGATCGCCGCCGGCGCGCCCGCGCGCATCAAGTGGCCGAACGATCTGCTCGTCGGCACGCGCAAGCTCGCCGGCATCCTCGTCGAGACCCAGAGCCAGGGCGGTCGGCTCGACGCCGCGATCGCCGGGATCGGCGTCAACCTGCGCGCCCACGCCGACCAGCCCGACACCGCGATCGCGCTCGAGTCCGCGCTACCCGCCGGCACCGCATCATTAGATCGCGACCGTTTTGTGGCCTCGCTGCTCGCGAACATCGCGCTGTGGGTCGATCGCTACGTGGCAGGCGGCCTCGCCGCGATCATCCCGGCGTGGCACCAGCGCATGGCTACTGGACTGGCCGCTCGCGCGACGATCGACGGCGCGCCGCTCGACGGTGAAGTCGCGGGCCTCGACGTCGACGGCGCGCTCCTGCTGCGCGATCCCCGCGGCCGCCTGCACCGCGTGCGCTCGGGCGATGTCCAGGTCCTGCGCGGTTGACTCCGGCGATGTCGCAGCTGCCGCGTGCACGCCGCGATTCGCCAGCACATCAAGCTAGCAACGCGGTTGATGCACCTAGCCCCGCTATGTATATTCACGCGCCCGATATGAAACGGATCGTCGCGATCGTCGGCCTGCTCGGCACGCTGAGCACGCTCGCTGCGTGCAACGGGCTCGACGCGCGCAACCGCATCCGCAAGGGCAATCGCCTGTTCAAGGACTCGTGCTTCGTCAACTCGGCCGGCGAGTACGAGAAGTCGCTGACCGAGCTCGACGATCCGATCGTGCACTACAACCTCGGCCTCGCGCTCCAGAAGCTGCTGAAGCCGGGCGCGGACAAGCCGATCCTGCTCGACAAGACCGACACCCTGACCTGTCAGACCACGCCGGGCACGACCACGCAGCAGATGCGCGCCTGCGTCCTCAAGGACGACGAGCACAAGGCGGACGAGAAGTGCGCCGACCAGCGGTTCGTCCCGTGCGACGAGAAGAACGTCTGCCCGTCGAGCCAGACCTGCGAGGCCGTGTCGGTGTGCTCGATCACGCCGCCGGCGCTCGCGGACATGATCACCGACAACTTCAACAAGTGGCTGCAGACCCACGATGACGACGCCGAGACCCGCGCGCTGATGACGCAGGTCTGGCTCGACAGCAACCAGTACGACAAGGCGATCGCCTACTGGACCGGCCTGCTCCAGAAGAACCCGCCCGACCCCGCGGTCAAGGGCAACATCATGGGCGCGCTGGCCGGCATCGAGCTCAAGTCCGGCAACTGGCGCAAGTCGATCGAGTGGTACCTCAAGGTCGCCGACCTCTCGACCGACAGCTCGGCGAAGATCAACGCCCTCCAGTTCATCGGCAACGTGGGGTGGGCGAAGCTCAACTCGAAGACGCTGTCGCAGCCCGAGTCCATCGAGCTGGCCGACCGCGCGATCGGCGCGCTCCAGAAGGCGGCCGAGCTTTCCCCGCAAAATCCGAAGTTTGTGGGCCTGCAGGCGTCGATCTTCAACTTCCGGGCGATGACGCAGGGCGCCTCGTTCGCGGCCGCGATCGATCGCGCAACCGCGCAAGATCTTCAGCACAAGTCGCGCGTTCTAGCCGATGAGGCGAAGAAGGCCCAGGGCTTGGCTATTCCATCACCCAAGACCGGCGGCTGATAGCCTCTACAAGGAGACCGCCGATGCCCACCTCGACACCAAACGATCCGGCTACCGCCTCCGCGGGGGCCGCCAGCAGCACAGGTTCGATGTTCTCGAACTTCACGGCTGGTCATAACCGGAAGATGCCCAAGTGGGCCGTGCCGCTGCTCGCCGCGGTGGTCGGTCTCCACTTCGTGCTGTTCTTCTCGATGTGGATCAAGTCGATCTGGGACATCGAGATGCTCGACCGGCCGAAGGTGTCGGTCGACCTCGCGGTCGCGCCGCCGCCGCCGCCGCCACCGCCGCCGCCCAAGGGTGGCGCGAAGCCGCAGACCCAGGTCATCGAGCCGAAGAAGATCAAGGTCAAGGACATCGTCCAGCCGGTCAAGGTCGAGAAGAACACGCCGACGCCGGTCGAAGACAAGGGCACGCCGAACGGCGAAGAGGGCGGCGTGGAGGGTGGCGTCGAGGGTGGTGTCGTCGGTGGTGACCCGAACGGCGTGCTCGGCGCGCCGCCGCCGCCGCCGCCGCCACCGCCGCCGCCGGCTCCGCCGCAGATCGTGCCGCCGAAGCTCCTCGAGGGCTCGCGCATCGCCGGCGACTCGCAGATCATCCCCGACGACAACACCAAGACCGAGATCTCGCGCTCGGGCAAAGACAAGATCATCGGGACGTTCAAGCTCTGCCTGTCGACCGACGGTAGCGTCGCGAGCGTCGGGCAGATCAAGTCGACCGGCTTCGACCAGTACAACGCGAAGATCCTGTCGACGATCCGCACGCAGTGGAAGTACCGACCGTACGTCGTCAACGGCAAGGCGGTGCCCGTGTGCACCGCCGTGACGTTCATCTATTCGCAGAAGTAGTAGAAGCAGGCACAAGGCGCAGCAAAGGACAGTGCAATGGGACTCGATCTAGTAGAGCTCTGGGACAACATGTCCATCATCGTGAAGATCATCACGGTGGGGATGGTCGGCATGTCGGTGTTCATGTTCTACGTGATCGCCGAGCGAATCCTCGCGTTCAGCGCGGCGTCGAGCCAGAGCATCCGGTACGTCCAGGCGCTCGGTGAGTACCTGCGCCAGAACAAGGTCGGCGACGCGCTCAACGCGGCGCGCTCGATGCCGAAGAGCCCGGTCGCCAAGGTCATGGAGTCGGGGCTATCAGCCTTGCTCCAGGGACGGGAGGCCCTCAAAACCGAGGGCCCAGATGACGTCGGCGAGTTCGATCTCGTCGACTCCGTCAACCGAGCGCTCGAACGCGTGAAGGAACGCGAGACCTCGAACCTGCGCAAAGGCCTGTCGTACCTGGGCACGGTCGCGTCGGCGACGCCGTTCATCGGTCTGCTCGGCACGGTCGTCGGCATCCTCGGAACCTTCCAGCTGCTGAAGGGCGGCTCGGTCGCGATCGGCGCCATCGGCCCGAAGATCTCCGAAGCGCTCGTGTCGACGGCGCTCGGCCTCGCGATCGCCATCATCGCCGCCATGTCGTTCAACTTCTTCACGTCGCGCGTCGAGACCTTCGTCATCGACATGAACGACGTGTCGAGCGAGTTCATCGACTACGTGCTGCGCGAGGGTCGGGGCTAAGCTCGTGAAGTCTGCCGGAGGCAAACGGACCTGGCGATTGACGGGCCACAAGAAGGCCCACATCGACACGGTCCGCAACGACATCAACGTGACGCCGCTCGTCGACGTCATGCTGGTGCTGCTCATCATCTTCATGCTGATGGTGCTGCTGACCGGCCGCGGGTACGACGTGGACCTGCCGAAGGCGCACAACTACTCGCAAGAGGAAGACAAGCTCCAGCCGGTCGTGTCGATCGACAACAAGGGCATGGTCTACATCGAGAAGAGCGAGATCGGCCCGTCGAACGCCGAGGCGACCTGGAAAGAGATGGAGAACCGCATCCAGGCCGCGTGGGCCGCGCCGAAGAACCCCGAGGGTGTCGGCCGCGTCTATCTCAAGGCGGACGGCGAGATCTCCTACGACAAGGTGTACCCGGTCCTGACGTACCTGAACGTCCACATGGGTGTGCAAGCCATCGACCTCGCGGTCGCCAAGGCCGCGACCGAAGGGGGGCAATAACCCATGGGGATGTCAACCGGTGGCAACAAGGGCGGCGTCCAGTCGGAGATCAACGTCACCCCGCTGATCGACGTCTTGCTCGTGCTCCTGATCATCTTCCTGATCGCGATGCCGATCGTGATGAAGATGGAGACCCTCGAGGTTCCGCGAAAGCTGAACAACGAGATCGAGATGCCGGACCCGAACGCGAGCCAGCTCACGATCACGGTCCACGCAGACATGTCGATGACGTTCAACGACGGCGACCACGACACGCCGATCCAGTTCTCCGACCTGGTCAAGACCCTGTCGGACAAGTTCAAGACCCAGCACGTCGGCACCGACAAGGTCGTGTTCGTCGACTTCGAGGACGGCGTGCAGTGGAAGAGCGTGCTGTCGACGATGGACACCATCCGCAGCCTCGCCAGCGACAACGCCCCGCCGGACGACAACCACAACGAGATCAAGGTCGCGTTGAAGGTCAAGAACGCGGACGCTCCCGACAAGCAGTAGCGTCCGGCGTCGCATGTGAGGCGTAGGGTCTGGCCAGGGTCTGGCCAGGCCCGGGGAAGGCGTCGGGGAGTCGCGCTCGAGGTGCGGCCGTCGCAGGTGCGTCGCTGGCTACTCCGCTAGCCTGCGACAGCGACCGCGACCGCCGCTGAGGGTCTGTCACGCGCCGTGATCGCATCGCCGTGTTCGGCTGTGATGGCGCAATGATAGAACGCTTGACAGCCATTTACCTGGTTAGTACAAGCGGTCGATTTTCTCATAGGGGAACCTGCCTATGCCGTCGTCGTCGAGTCGCCTCACCGTGTTCGCATTCGCCCTGTTCGGGGCAGCGTGTCTTGACACGGCGAGCGCCACAGATCTGTATCCGAACCTTCCCCCGATGATCTTCGAGGTGCGCGCCTTCCAAGCGTTGCCCTCGGGGAGCGGCACGGTCGTCACCCGTCCGGTGTTCGCGTTCGGCACGAACGTCAACGCGACGACGGCGGACACGCCGGACACCACCGGGCTCGCGATCGCGGCGACCCACGAGAAGTTCCGCCTGATCATGAGCGATCTGCTCCTCGGCAACTTCCTCGACGACGTGTCGTGTCGCGACGGCTCGTTCCAGTTCGTGCCGGTCGCGGCGACGCCCGACGACATCGCGAAGTGCGCGGTCGCGCAGGACGTGCTGCCGCTGACCTGCACCGGCGCCAACGCCGTGTGCATCTGTCAGAACCCGGCGGGCTGCGAAGCGGGACAGATCGCCGGCTCGGCGATCGCGGTCCAGCAGGGCGAGCCGGTCGGCGTGCTCGACACCAACGAGGACGGCGCGGCCGACCAGCAGCAGTTCCACGAGGGCTCGGTCGAGATCATCTGCACCGGCAAGAGCGGCACGGTCTACAACGTGCCGATCGACCTCGCGAACAGCTACTGGACGCCGTCGGGTGACCAGCAGGAGCCCGCCGAGGGTTCGCCCACGCCGTTCGACCTCATGGGCCCGGCGATCGTCCTCGTGCCGCGCCAGTTCGATGCCGGCGCGGCGTCGGTGCCGTCGATCATGCCGACGAACAGCGTCTGCAACTTCAAGTTCTCGCCGACCGTCATCGACAAGAAGGGCGAGCGTCCATGCGCGCCGGTGGGCGGGTTCGGCGGCTCGGGCGTCGCGGCGGCAAACCTGAGCTGCACCCCGGGCGACACCACGGCCGCGAACATGACCACCGAGCCGCTGGTGTTCAGCGCCACGCACGGCGTGAACTCGCTCGCGTTCGACGGGACGCCGGTCCAGCGCCTCGACGTGATCTCGGTGCTCGCGGCGGACACCATCCCGCTGAGCCCGACGTCGATCAGCAACACGCAGGTCCTCGAGGGTAGCAACGTCTACAACCAGGTCGTCGTCGCGCTGACCGCGCCGTACGAGTTCTCGATCACGCCGACGAACGGCAGCGGTTTCGACCCCGACACCGACTACACCCTCGTCTTCCCGACGACCATCACCGACTCGTTCGGCGAGCCGGCAGCGCAGACGCTGACGATCCCCTTCCACACGGCCCCGTAAGAGGAGCACGCCAACATGTCTACCAAGCACCTCCTCATCGCAGGCCTCGGGCTCGCCGGCTTCGCCACCGGCAGCCTGGTCCACACGCGGGAAGCACGCGCGCAGTCGGCGACCACCGGCGCCATCCAGGGCCAGGTCAAGGACGAGAAGGCCGCCCCGATCGCGGGTGTCACCGTCATCATCACATCGCCGTCGCTCGCGCAGACGCAGACCGCGCTCACCGACGAGAACGGCGTCTACAAGATCGCCGACCTGCCGCCGGGCGACTACCTGATCACGTTCTACTACCAGGACTCGACGATCGAGAAGTCCGGCATCCACGTCGGCATCGAGAAGACCGTCCCGGTGTTCCAGACGATCGACACGTCCAAGGTCGGCGGCGAGGTCATCAAGGTCGTGGCGAAGACGCCGACGATCGACCCGACCTCGACGAACCAGGGCATCACGATCGACAAGAACTACCTGAAGAACATCCCGGTCCCGGGCCGGACGTTCGAGGCCGCCCTCGGCGCCGCCGCCGGCTCGCAGAACGACGGCGTGGGCGTGTCGTTCTCGGGCTCGAGCTCGCTCGAGAACCAGTACATCGTCGACGGCGTCAACACGACCGGCCTCACCTACGGCACCGTCGGCACGCCGGTCATCAACGACTTCATCGAGGAGATCGAGGTCATCACCGGTGGCTACAACGCGGAGTACGGCCGCGCGACGGGTGGCGTCGTCAACGTCGTCACCAAGTCGGGTAGCAACGAGCTCAAGGGCTCCGTGTTCGGCTACTGGTCGCCCGGCCAGCTGACCGCGAACGCGAAGTCGACGCCGATCAACTCGTCGTCGATCGACACGATCCCGAACCTGAACTACCAGGCCGACTTCGGCTTCGAGCTCGGCGGTCCGATCATCAAGGACAAGCTGTGGTTCTTCGTCGGCTTCGCGCCGGCGTTCAGCCAGACCGACATCTATCGGTTCACCAAGACGCTGACCGACTGCCGCAGCGTGCTGCCGAACGGCCAGCTGTCGAGCTGCGACGGTCGCACGCGCCCGCTCGGTGGCAACGCCGACGGCGTGCCCGACGTCGACCCCAAGACCGGCTTCTTCATCACCGACGTCATCGACAGCGACATCCGCAGCCAGACCCAGTCGGCGTACAACATCCTCAGCAAGATCAACTACGCCGCGACCCCCGAGAACCAGGGGCAGTTGACGTTCCAGGCGCTGCCGTCGTCGCAGCACATCCCGAACGTGTTCGGCCCGGCCGATCAGGGCGCCGCGATCAACCAGAGCGACCTGACGACCGACCTGTCCGGCAAGTGGACGTCGAAGTTCAACGACAACAAGACCGAGATCGAGGCGATCGTCGGCTGGCACCGCGACTACGTGAAGAGCGACGCCATCAACCCGGCGTTCGAGGACCAGGCCCAGAACGTCCTGACGGACGGCGTCGGCCAGGCCGCGAACCTCGGCGTGTGGGGCGCGGGCTTCAAGTCGGAGTCGCAGCGCACCATCATGGAGTGCACCAACGGCTCCGTGCTCACGGACGCGATGGGCAACCCGGTCAGCGGCGCGCTCGAGCGCGCGAGCACGAACTGCCCGATGTCGTCGCGCGCGTACGTCGTCGGCGGCCCGGGCGGGCTGCAGCGTGACCGCGAGGAGCGCCGCAGCGCGCGCCTCGGCATCACCGAGCGCTTCAAGGCGGCCGGTAGCCACGAGGTCAAGGCGGGCGTCGACATCGAGGACAACATCTCGGAGAAGGCGCGCCTCTACACGGGCGGCCAGTACGACATCACCGATCAGGCCGCCGGCGTCATCGAGATGTACCGGTGGGCTCAGCTGACCGGCGCGAACAACACCGACCCGCGCTTCGACAACACCTGCACCACGCCGAACCCGGCGGACGTCGGCAAGACGACGCTCCAGTTCTCGCCGATGCCGAGCACGACGAAGGGCATCGTCTACCGCGGCAAGTGTGACTTCCTCAGCGGTACGATCGGCTCGCCGGGCACCACGGTCCTCGGCAACACGCTCAACTGGGCCGCGTACCTGCGCGACTCGTGGCAGATCAAGCCGAACCTGACGTTCAACTACGGCGTTCGCTACGAGGAGCAGCGGCTCCGCTACGCGGACTTCCTGCAGAACACGCAGGACGCGCTGACCGGCAACTTCCTCGGCAAGAACGCGATGGTGCTCCAGGGCAACTTCGCGCCGCGCATCGGCCTCATCTACGACCCGACGAAGGAAGGCCGCGCCAAGATCTACGCGAATTGGGGCCGGTTCTACGAGTCCATCCCGATGGACATCAACGAGCGCTCGTTCGGCGGCGAGGTCCAGTACTTCCAGCAGTTCAGCAGCTCCGGCACGGGCAACCAGTGCGGCACCGTCGATCCGCGCATCGGCGCGCCCGACCCGGCCGGCTGCTTGTTCGACTACCCGAAGACCAACCCGCCGACCCCGCCGGTGGCCGACGTCAACAACTCGGCGTCGCGCGGCCAGCAGCTGATCGGCGCCTCGGGCGATCTCGTCGCGCCGGGCATCAAGGCCCAGTACATGGACGAGATCCTCGGTGGCCTCGAGTACGAAGTGCTCGACGATCTGAAGATCGGCGTCACGTACCAGAACCGCCAGCTCGGCCGCGTCATCGAGGACGTGTCCACCGACGGCGCGAACACGTACATCATCTCGAACCCCGGCGAGTGGAGCACGGACGACGAGAAGAACCTCGAGAACCAGATCGACCGCACCACCGACGCGACCGACAAGGCGCGCCTCCAGCACGAGCTGACGCTGTTCCGCGGCATCCGGATCTTCGACCACCCGACCCGCGACTACAACGCGCTGCAGTTCACGCTGACGCGCCGGTTCAGCAAGCACCTCTACGTGCAGGGCAGCTACACGTACTCGAAGACCGAGGGTAACTACCCCGGCCTGATCTCGTACGGCAACGGCCAGATCGACCCGAACATCTCGTCGCAGTTCGACCTCATCGAGCTGCTGGCGAACCACGAAGGTCCGCTGCCGACCGATCGCCCGCACTACATCAAGATCGACGGTTACTACACGTTCGACTTCAAGCAGAAGGGCTCGCTGACCCTCGGCATCCGGTTCCGCGCGCTGTCGGGTATCCCGGAGAACGCGCTCGGCGCGCACTACCTGTACGGCGAGAACGAGTCGTACCTGCTGCCGCAGGGCGAGCTCGGTCGGACCGACTTCACCCACGGCCTCGACGTCCACGCCGGCTACGGCAAGGCGCTGCCGCGGAACATGAACCTCGAAGTGTTCTTCGACATCTTCAACATCTACAACGCGCAGGGCACGTTCTACGACGACGACACGTACGCTCCGCTGTTCCGCATCAACGGCGGTCAGCAGGCGGCTAACCCGATCTCGGGCGGCACGTACCAGGACCTGATCTGGACGCGCACGATCGTCACGCAGAGCAACGAGCCGGTCGAGACGCCGACGCCGATCAGCCGGAACCCGAACTTCCACAACACGATCGTCCGCTACGCTCCCGCGAGCGCCCGGATCGGCGTGCGCCTGACGTTCTGACCGAGCCGGATCGATGTCAGGGCGGTGTGCTACGCCGCTGGTGTGGCAACCGCTCTGAACCCGGAGCAACAGGCCGCCGTCGAGCACGGCGATGGCCCGTTGCTCGTGCTCGCAGGTGCGGGCACGGGCAAGACGCGCGTGCTGGTGTCGCGCATCGCGCACCTCGTGGAGACCGGGGCGGAGCCGTGGGAGATCCTCGCGGTCACGTTCACGAACAAGGCGGCCGGCGAGATGCGCCAGCGGCTGCGGTCGATGCTCGGGACGCGCGCGGACGCGATGTGGGTCGGGACGTTCCACTCGACCTGCGCGCGCCTCCTGCGAAAGTTTGGCGACGCGGTCGGGCTGACCCGCAGCTTCGTGATCTTCGACGACGACGACCAGATGAAGCTGGTCGACCGGATGCTGAAGGAGACCGGCCTCGACGAGCAGATCTCCGCGCGCACGGTGCTGTCGCGCTTCGATCGCGCGAAGAACCGAGGCGTCGACCCGCGGTCGGTGAAGACCGGCGCGTTCGACGACGTCATCGAGCGCATCTATCCGATGTACCAGGCGCAGCTCGCGAAGGAGAACGCGGTCGACTTCAACGACCTGCTGCTCAAGACGCTCGGCCTGTTCGACACCGAGTCCGCCGACAAGCTGCGCACGCGGTTTCGCCACGTGCTGGTCGACGAGTTCCAGGACACCAACAAGGTCCAGTACGACCTCGTGAGCCGGCTCGCCGAGGCCACGCGCAACCTGACCGTGGTCGGCGACGACGACCAGTCGATCTACGCGTGGCGCGGCGCCGAGCCGCGCAACCTGCTCGACTTCGACCGCGACTTTCCGGACGCGACGGTCGTCAAGCTCGAGCACAACTACCGGTCGACGCAGACCATCCTCGACGCCGCGAACGGCATCATCCAGCACAACCGCGACCGCCACGCCAAGGCGCTGTGGACCGACGCCGGCGCGGGCGAGTTGATCGAGGTCCACGCGGCCGGCGACGAGCGCGGCGAGGCCTACTTCGTCGCGCGCGAGATCCGCCGCCTGCTCGACGACGGGCCGCTCAGCCCGAGCGACCTCGCGATCCTGTATCGCACCAACGCGCAGTCGCGCGTGCTCGAGGAGCACCTGCGCGCGGCGCGCGTGCCGGCGAAGGTGCTGGGCGCGGTGTCGTTCTTCGAGCGCAAGGAGGTGAAGGACGTCGTCGCGTACCTGCGCCTGCTCGCGAACCCGAACGCCGACAGCGCGTTCGAGCGCGTGGTCAACGTGCCGGCGCGCGGCATCGGCGACACCACGACCGACCGGCTGCGCGCGGCGGCGCGCGCGAGCGGGTGGGGGCTCTACGAGGCCGCGAAGTCGGCCGCGCGCGGCGAGATCGCCGGGCTCGGCGCGCCGGCGCGGCGCAAGCTGCAGGGGTTCGTCGAGCTCGTCGAGGGGCTGCACGACGTGGTGGCCCAGGGCGCGTCGGTGGCCGAGACGATCATCCAGATCGTCGACCGCAGCGGGCTGCGTACGAAGCTCGAGGCCGACGACAACAGCGAGTCGCGCGACCGGCTCGACAACCTCGCCGAGCTCGTGACGACGGCGACCGACTTCGACGACGAGACCGAGGGCGGCGCGCCGGCGACGATCGACGCGTTCCTCGAGCGGATCGCGCTGTCGTCGGCGGGCGACCAGAGCCCCGATCGCGATCAGGTCGTGCTGATGACGATCCACATCGCGAAGGGCCTCGAGTGGCCGGTCGTGTTCATCACCGGGCTCGAGGACGGGCTGTTCCCGTCGCTGCGCGAGCGCGACGGCCAGAGCGAGGACGCGGCGCTCGAGGAGGAGCGCCGGCTCGCGTACGTGGCGCTGACGCGCGCGCGCCAGCGGCTGGTGCTCACGCACGCGCGCACGCGGCGCGTGTGGGGCGAGATCCGCGTGCAGGGGCCGTCGCGGTTCCTCGCGGACCTGCCGCCGGGCTGCCTCGCCGTGCCGCAGCGGCCGGCGGCGATCGTGCCGAAAGGGCCGCGCATCCTCGACGGCAACTTCGCGCCGACCGCGGCGGCGTCGCGGCGCATGCGCGCGGCGCGCGACGACTTCGACCAGCGCACGCCTCATGGCGACGACGACCCGGTCTATCACCTCGACCACGACGCGCCGCCGACCGAGCCGTTCCGCACCGGCGATCAGGTCCTGCACGCCATCCACGGCACCGGCCGCGTGATCGCGGTGTCGGGCGCGGGCAAGGATCGCAAGGTCATCGTCGACTTCCCGGCCGCCGGCCGGATGACGGTGCTCGCGCGCTACCTGCAGGCCGACGGCGTCGCGAACTGACTAGTTCGTGGGGTGCTCCGCGGTCGGCTGCGAGATCTCGGGGTTCGCGGAGCCGTGGAGGACGAGGATGTGGCCGAGCCCGCCGCCGCCGCCACCGCCGCCGTTCGTGCCGCTGCCGGGGCCGCCACCCCCGCCGGCGGCATTGTCGGAGCTCGCGCCCGGGCCGCCGGACGCGCCGCCGCCGCCGGGGCCGCCGTTGCCGCCGGGCGCCGCCGTCGGCACCGACATGTTCGGCGGATCGATCGCCGCGCTCCCCGGTCCGCTCGCGGTCCCGCCACCGCCACCGCCACCGCCGATCGCGCAGATCTCCATCGACCCGAGCTGGTAGTCCATCGCGGACAGCGCGACCAGGCCGCCGGCGCCGCCGCCGAACGCACCCGCGGAGGTCGCGCCGCCGCGACCACCCTGACCGTTGGCGTCGATGACGCCGGTGCCGGTCAGCATCCCGCCGCTCACCGCGTACACGATGCCGCCCGGCAGCACGCCCTGCGTGAGCTCGACGCCCGGCGGTTGGCCGTTGCAGCCGGTCACGAGCCCGGAGCCGGTCACCGTCTGCGCCGATCCGCCCTTGCCCGCGCCCTGGCCGCCCGGGCCGCCGAGCGTCGCGTGGCTGCCGCCCGCGCCGCCGCCGTTCCCGGCGATGGTCGAGTCGAGGCACGCCACCTGGTCGGTGTCCGCGCCGGGCCCGACGCGATTGCTGCCGCTCGACGCCGACAGGCCGGAGATCTCCAGCCGGCTCGTGCCGTACAGCACGAGCGGCAGGCTGCCGGTGGCGACGACGCCGGTGAGCGTCAGGCTGTCCGCGGCAAACACGCACGCGGCTGCCGTGTTCGAGCCGGTGTTGTGCAGGATCTCGCCGGCGACCTCAGGGGTCTTGCAGTTCGTGGTGTCGAGCGTGCCCGCGATCTCGAGCACGCCGGGCGTCACGTTCGCGCACGTCGTGAACAGCGACGGGTCGCCGAAGCACGACGAGCCCATGAGCAGCGGGGTGTCGAGCGGCGCGCCGCCGTCGCCGCTACCGCCGCTGCTGCCGTTGCCGGCGTCGCCGGTCGCGGCGACGCGCTGGTAGCAACCCGCCGACACGAAGCCCGCATACCCCGCGAGCGCCGCGACGACCAGTCCCGTCCTCGTCGTCACCAGCTCATTCTGGCATCTTCTCGGTCGAGATCGTGATCGCGAGCGGTGCGCGGTCGCGCACGAGCTCGAGCGGCACCGGCTTACCGGGCGGCGTCGCCGCGACCAGCCACGGCAGCGACCGGTGGTCGACGTCATGG
>DATBAK010000062.1 GCA_036271555.1 Acidimicrobiia bacterium | reverse complement strand
GGCGAGCTCTGCGGCTACGAGTACGAGGACACGTACGCGACGCGCAAGCCCGACGATGTCCCCGTCGAGATCGCCCACGTCGCGACGTTCGACGAGATCGAAGCCCGCGCCAGCTAGGCGGTGCTTACCGGTCGCACTCGCTGCGCTCGCCGCTCCTGACGCCTCAGCCCCCGGTCGAGGCCGCGCGGCTCGCTTCGCTCGCGCGCTCCGGTGGGAACCCCGGCGTCAGTCCTTCTCCCAGCCGCGCGAGCGTTCGACGGCTCGGTGCCACGCCGCGACCCGGCGGTCGCGGTCCTCGGCGTCCATGCCCGGTTCGAACGACGCCTCGGCCGACCACGACGCGGCCGCGGCGGCGGGGGAGTCCCACAGTCCCTCTGCGATGCCCGCGAGGTAGGCGGCGCCGAGCGCGGTGGTCTCGGCGCACGCGGCGCGCCGCACGGGAACGCCGAGCAGATCGGCCTGGAACTGGCAGAGCAGGTTCATCGCCGACGCGCCGCCGTCGACGCGCATCTCCGCCGGACGCGTGCCGCTCGCGGCAACGATCGCGTCGACGACGTCGCGCGTCTGGAACGCCATCGACTCGACGACCGCGCGTGCGAGATGCGCACGTGCGGTGCCGCGTGTGATGCCGAGCACGGTGCCGCGCGCGTAGGGATCCCACCACGGCGAGCCGAGGCCGGTGAACGCGGGGACGACGAACACTCCGCCGGTGTCGGCGACTTGTTCGGCGAGCGGACCGGTCTCGGCCGCGTCGGCGATGATGCCCAGGCCGTCGCGCAGCCACTGCACGGCCGCGCCGGTGACGAAGATCGCACCTTCCATCGCGTACGCGGTCGTGTCGCCGATCGTCCACGCGACCGTCGTGAGCAGTCCGTCGACGGGATCGGGGAGTGTCGGGCCGAGGTTCACGAGCACGAACGAACCGGTGCCGTACGTGTTCTTCGTCATGCCCGGCTCGAAGCAGGCCTGCCCGAAGAGTGCGGCTTGCTGATCGCCGGCGATGCCGCTCACGGGCACGCGCAGTCCGGCCGCGCAGTCGGGTTCGGTGACACCGACGCGGCCGCTGCTCGGCCCGACCGCGGGCAGGCACGCGAGCGGCACGCCGAACAACGCGCACAGCTCGTCGGACCAGGCGAGCGCGCCGATGTCGAACAGCATCGTGCGGCTCGCGTTCGACGGGTCGGTCGCGTGCACGCCGCGTTCGGGTCCGCCGGTGAGCTTCCACACCAGCCACGAGTCGACGGTTCCGAAGCAGAGGCCGTCGTCGTCGGCGACGCCGCCGGTCGTGAGCAACCATTCGAGCTTCGTCGCCGAGAAGTACGGGTCGAGCACGAGCCCGGTGGTGCGCCGGATCATCGGCTCGTGACCGCCGGCGCGCAGCGCGTCGCAGCGCGCCGCGGTGCGCCGGTCCTGCCAGACGATCGCGCGATGTCGCGGTACGCCGGTCGTGCGGTCCCACACGACGACGGTCTCGCGCTGGTTCGTGATGCCGATGCCCGCGATCGTCTCGTCGTGCTCGCTCGCCCAGCGCGCGACGTCGCCGAGGGTGTCGAGCGTGACGCGCAGGATGTCGTCGGCGTCGTGCTCGACCCAACCCGGTTGCGGGAAGTGCTGCGGGAACTCGCGGTAACACGACGCGCGGGGCGCGCCGCGCTCGTCGAACGCGATCGTGCGCACCCCCGTCGTGCCCGCGTCGATCGCGAGGACGACGGGCATCAGGTCGCGGGTGCGGCCGGATCGGCGACGGGTTCGGGCGCGTCGGGCTCGGGAGGTGCGTCGGGCTCGCGAGGTGCGTCGGGCTCGCGAGGTGCGTCGGACGCGGCCGCGGGCGGTGCACCCGTTCCCGACGCCCGCGTCTGGATCTCGAGCCCGACCTTCAGGCTCCACGGGTCGGCGCCGAGCTCGATCAGGACCGGCGGGCGGCCCGGGCGCGCGCAGCGCAGGCCCCGGCCCGGGTGCACACCGATGTCGGTCACGGCCAGGTTGTCGAGGAGGTCGGCGAGCATCAGCCGCCGGGGCGCGCGGGTGAAGTGGCCGACGCCGAGCAGCAGCAGCCGCCGGTTGGTGACGACCACGACGTCCCGCCAGCGGGCGGCGAGCTGCTGGAGATGTCCCGCCCGCGACACCCACGCGCGGGACCAGGCCACGATCTCCTCACCGGGCTCCAGCTGGAGCAAGCCGCCGGCGCGCAGTCGCCGTTCGGTTGCCTCGCGTGACATCGCACCCCCGGAGCGGCTCGGACTCGCGGCAGGATAGGGCCGGAGCCCCGGAGGAGAACGTCATGCGGATCGGAGTGCTGACCGGTGGCGGCGACTGCCCGGGCCTCAATGCGGTCATCCGCGCCGTCGTCCGCAAGGGCGAAGGCGTCTACGGCCACTCGTTCGTCGGTTACCGCCACGGCTGGCGCGGCGTGCTCGACGGCGAGAGCGTGCCGCTCACGATCGCGTCGACGCGCGGCCTCCTCCCGCGCGGCGGCACCATCCTCGGCACGTCGCGTACGAACCCGTACAAGTCCGACGACGGTCCGGCGCGGGTGACGGCGACCCTGGAGCGCGACCGGGTCGACGCGCTCGTCGCGATCGGTGGCGACGACACGCTCGGCGTCGGCGCCAAGCTCGGTGACTCGGGTGTGAAGGTGGTCGGCGTACCGAAGACGATCGACAACGACCTGTCGTCGACCGACTACACGTTCGGGTTCTGGACCGCGGTGCAGGTCGCGACGGACGCGATCGACCGTCTGCAGACGACGGCGGAGAGTCACGACCGGGTCATGGTGGTGGAGGTGATGGGCCGGCACGCGGGCTGGATCGCGACGTACTGCGGCATCGCCGGTGGCGCCGACATCATCCTCATCCCGGAGGAGCCGTTCGACGTCGAGGCGGTGTGCGCGCGACTGCGGCGCCGTCACGAGGGTGGCGAGGCGTTCTCGATCGTCGTCGTCGCCGAGGGCGCGGTTCCGATCGAGGGGACGATGAAGCTGCAGTCGGGCGAGGAAGACGAGTTCGGTCACGTGCGACTCGGTGGCATCGGCACGCAGCTGCAGGACGAGATCGCGACGCGCACCGGCTACGAGGCGCGCGTCACCGTGCTCGGCCACGTGCTGCGGGGCGGCACACCCACCGCCTTCGACCGCATCCTCGGCACGCGCTTCGGGCTCGCCGCCATCGACGCGGTGCACGACGGCGACTTCGGCACGATGGTCGCGTTGCGCGGCACCGACGTCGTCCGCGTGCCGATCTCCGAGGGCGTCGCACGATCCAAGACCGTCGACGACGCCTTCTTCGACGCCGCCGAGGTGTTCTTCGCATGAAGGTGCTCTTCGCATGAACCAGTCGGCCGCGCTGAAGGACCTCGTCCAGATCCTCGAGCTCGAACCGCTCGAGCTCAATCTCTTCCGCGGCGTGAGCCCCGACGAAGAGCGCCAACGCGTGTTCGGCGGACAGGTCGCGGGGCAGGCGCTCGTCGCGGCGGGGCGCACCGTCGCGCGCGGGCGCGTGCACTCGTTGCACGCGTACTTCTTGCGGCCCGGCGACCCGAACGTCCCGATCGTCTACGAAGTCGACCGCATCCGCGACGGCAACTCCTTCACCACGCGCCGGGTGGTCGCGATCCAGCACGGGCGCGCGATCTTCAACCTCGCGGCGTCGTTCCACATCGACGAGCCCGGTCCGGATCACCAGTACACGATGCCGACCGTGCCCGCGCCGGAGGATCTGCCGACGCTGCGCGAGCGCCTCGCGCCGCACAAGGAGAAGTTCAGCGACGAGTTCTCGCTCTGGCTCGAGCGCGAACGCCCGATCGACTCGCGCGCGGTCGAGGCGCCGCGCTGGATCGACCCGACGCCGCGCGAGGCCGAGCAGCACGTGTGGATCCGCGCCAACGGCGATCTTCCCGACGATCCGTTGCTGCACGCGTGCGTCGTCGCGTACGCGTCGGACCTCACGCTGCTCGACACCGCGGTGATGGCGCACCAGATCAACTACGAGGACGATGACTTCATGATCGCGAGCCTCGACCACGCGATGTGGTTCCACCGACCGTTCCGCGCCGACGAGTGGCTCCTCTATCACCAGAAGAGCCCGTCGGCGTTCGGCGCGCGCGGGCTCGCGGAGGGCTTCATCTACACGCGCGACGGTCGCCTCGCGATCACCGTGATCCAGGAAGGGCTCATGCGTCCGGTTGCGAAGCGGAAACGATGACCGCGGCCGACATCGTCGATCTTCGGAGCGACACGGTCACGACCCCGACCGACGAGATGCGCGCCGCGATGGCGAGCGCGGAGGTCGGCGACGACGCGTACGGCGAGGACCCGACCGTCAACCGGCTCCAGACGCTCGCCGCCGCGCTGCTCGGCAAGGAAGCGGCGCTGTACGTGCCGTCGGGAACGATGGCGAACCAGCTCGCGCTGCGGGTGCAGGCGAAGCCGGGCACCGAGGTGCTCGTGCCCGAGCGCGCGCACGTCTACCGCTACGAGGGCGCGGCCGGCGCGTGGAACGCGGGCGTGCAGCCGCATCCGCTCGCCGACGGCGACGGGCTGATCACCGCCGAGCAGGTCGCGTACGCCATCGCGGGTGCGGAGCACCACCTCGTGGCCGTGTCGATGGTGTGGATCGAGAACACGCACATGCCCGCGAACGGGCGACCGTGGGATGCCGACGAGGTCGGCGCGATCGCGGCGGTCGCGCACCAGCACGGGCTGCCGCTGCACTGCGACGGCGCGCGCATCTGGAACGCCGCGGTCGCGCTCGGCGTGTCGCCGGCCGCGCTCGTCGCCGAGTGCGACACCGTGATGTTCTGCCTCTCGAAGGGTCTCGGCGCGCCGGTGGGCTCGCTGTTGTGCGGTCGCGCCGACGTGATCACGCGGGCGCGCGCCCAGCGCCAGCGGCTCGGCGGCGGCATGCGCCAAGCCGGCGTGATCGCGGCGGCCGGAGTTGTCGCGCTCGAGACGATGGTCGAGCGCCTCGCCGACGACCACACGCGCGCCCGGCGCATCGCCGACGCGCTGGCCGAGCGGTTTCCGGGCTCGATCGACCCCGACTCGGTGCGGACGAACGTGGTCTGCTGCCCGATCCCGGCGCTTCCCGAGCACGCGCTCGACCGGCTGGAGTCGGCCGGCGTGCTCGCGGGCACGCTCGACCCCTCGACGTACCGGTTCGTCACCCACAAGGATGTCGACGACGCGGGCATCGACCGTGCCTGTCGCGCGATCCGTTCGCTCTAAGGAGACCCTCATGCCCCGCGCCCTGGTCACCGGTTGTTCGACCGGCATCGGTCGTGCCACCGCGATCGAGCTCACGAAGCGCGGCTTCGAAGTCGTCGCGACGGCGCGCAAGCCCGCGACGCTCGACGACCTCGACGTCGCCGCGAAGCTCGCGCTCGACGTCGACTCCGACGACTCGGTCGCGGCCGCGGTCGCAGCTGCGGGGCGTGTCGACGTGCTCGTGAACAACGCGGGCTTCGGCGTGATCGGTCCGGTCGAGAGCGTTCCGCTCGCCGAGGTCAAGCGCATGTTCGAGACGAACGTGTTCGGTGTCATCCGCATGATCCAGGCCGTGCTGCCGCAGATGCGCGAGCGCGAGAGCGGCACCATCGTGAACGTCACCTCACTCGCGGGCCGGGTCGCGCCACCGTTCGACGGCTTCTACTCGGCGACGAAGTTCGGCGTCGAGGGGTTGAGCGAGGCGCTGCACTACGAGGTCGGCCACTTCGGCATCCGTGTCGTGATGATCGAGCCCGGCATGTTCGAGACACAGTTCGGCGCGAACGAAGTGATGTACGGGCGCGAGGGCGGGCCCTACGACGAGCTCGCGCGTCAGTGGGACGTGGCGCGCACGAAGCTGCCGCCCAACGACGCGACCGACGGCGCCGAGGTCGTGGCCGCGAGGATCGCCGACGCGATCGAGGCGAAGACGCACACGCTCCGGCACCCGGTCGGCGCCGACGCCGAGCTCGTCACGACGGTTCGTGCGCAGCTCGACGACGCGACCTTCGAGGCGACGATGCGCGAGACCCTCGGCCTGACCTGGTAGTCAGCGCGCGGGCACGCCCAGCGTGAGGTACGCAAAGCCGAGCACGTCGCGGTAGCCGCGCAGGTAGCCGGTGCGATGCGCGTCGGCGCGCTCGCGGATCTCCGCCGCGCCCGGGTCGTTCGGCCACCGCAGGAGCCACTCCTCCCAATCGGCGAGGTAGCCGAGCTCGAACTCCTCCCACTCGCGGCGCGTCGCGGTGCGCAGATCGAGCAGACGGAAGCCGAACGAGAGTGCGAGGTCGACGAGATCGGGGAGCGGGAGGAAGTCGTCGGGAACCGCGCCCAACCCGGCCGCTTCCTCGACGCTCGGCGGACGTTCCCAGAAGCCCGTGCCGAACAGCACGCGCCCGCCCGCCGCGACCGTGCGCGCGAGTGCTTCGAGCGCGTCGCGTTGATCGCCGAAGATGTGGTCGGCACCGACGCAGATCACGACGTCGGGTGCGACTCGGGGCGCGGCCGGCAGCGCGTTCTCGAAATCCACGCGGGAGGCGAGGCCGCGCGCGGTCGCGTTCGTGCGCGCCCGCGCCCGCGCGGTCTCGTTCTCGTCGATGCCGACGCCGCGCGCGTCCGGCGCGGCCGCGAGCACGCGCAACAGGAGCTCGGCCCACCCGCACCCGATGTCGACCACGGCCGCGGGACGCGTGCGCGCGAGCGACGCGGCGAGGCTGTCGGCGAGCTCGCTCGACATCGGCGAGTTGAAGTCGAGCCACTCGTAGAAACCGGGCGGAGGAGTCGGCGTCATGTCAGCCCGGCTGCGGGCCACCCTCGGGATGATGGAAGCGCCACTCCGCCATCGCGCGCAGCATGAGGACGGCGATGACACCCGCGCCGAGCGCCGCGAGCACCGCGCCGACGACCGATCCGCTCGCGCGCGCCACTCCGCAGTGATGCGTCGCGGGGTGGTAGCCGCGAACCTGCTCGAGCAACCGCTCGAGGAGCGACGCCTTCTCGACGCAGCTCGTGTCGACCAGCCCGTACCCGATCAACCCGCCGAGGATCCCGCACAGCGTCACCGCGGCGAACGCGACGAACAACGGCCCGCGTCGCGGCAGGTTCGGCGGGATCGCGATCTCCTCGTCGCCGCTCGGCTCCTGTGGCTCCTCGCCACCCGGTTCCTCGGCGCCCGGAGTTTCCACGTGCGGATCGTATGCGGCCGCCTGCGCGTGACCCGGTTCGTGCCAAACTGCGATGCGTGAGTGAGCGGCAGTGGACCGTGGCGGGCGCGCTGCTCGAGACGGACGAGGGTCTGCTCATGGTGCGCAACGTGCGCCGGGGCGGGTTCGAGGACTGGAGCACGCCCGGCGGGGTCGTCGACGACGACGACGCGTCGGTGCTGCATGGGCTCGCGCGCGAAGTGCTGGAGGAGACGGGCCTCGTCGTCACCGCGTGGGAGGGACCGGTGTACGAGGTGCACGCGTTCGCGCCCGACATGGGCTGGCGCATGCGCTGCGAGGTGTGGCGGGTCGCCGCGTACGAGGGTGAGGTCACCGTCGACGATCCCGACGGCATCGTCGTCGAGGCCGAGTTCGTGCCCGCCGCGTTGCTCGACGACCGCCTCGCGACCTGCGCGCAGTGGGTGCGCGAGCCGCTCGCGGAATGGCTCGCGCAACGGTGGGAGGTCGTCGCCCCGCACCGGCAGTTCCACTACGAGGTGCGCGGCAAGGCCCGCACCGAGCTCCACGTGACGAGGCACTGACGGGAGTGCGCGAAGACGCGTCCATCCTGCACATCGACCTCGACGCGTTCTACGCGTCGGTCGAGCAACTTCTCGATCCGACCCTGCGCGGGAAGCCGGTCGTCGTCGGCGGGCTCGGGCCGCGCGGCGTCGTGGCGGCGGCGAGCTACGAGGTGCGCGAGTACGGCGTGCACTCCGCGATGCCGATGGCCGTGGCGCGCCGAGCCTGCCCGCACGCGGTGTTCCTCGCACCGAGGTTCGCGGAGTACGAGGGCTTCAGCGTGCGGGTGATGGAGATCATGCGCTCGATCACGCCGCTGGTCGAGCCGCTCTCGCTCGACGAGGCGTTCCTCGACGTCGACGGCGCGCGCCGCCGGCTCGGCGACGGCCCGACCATCGCGCGCGACGCTCGGCGGAGAATCCGTGAGGAAACGGGGCTGATCGCGTCGGTCGGCGTGGCCACCACGAAGTTCCTCGCCAAGATCGCGAGCGACCTCTCGAAGCCCGACGGCCTGCTCGTCGTCGAACCCGGAGGCGAAGCCGCGTTCCTGCACCCGCTGCCGATCAGCCGGCTGTGGGGTGTCGGGCCCGCGACCCTGCAACGGCTCGAGGCGATCGGTGTGAAGACGGTCGGCGACATCGCCGCGCTGCCGGAGGCGGCGGTCGTGTCGGCGCTCGGTGAAGCGCACGGCACGCATCTCGCGCAGCTCGCGCGCAACATCGACGAGCGGCCGGTCACGCCCGAGCACGAGACGAAGTCGATCGGCAACGAAGAGACGTTCCCGACCGACATTCGCGAGCGCGCCGCGCTCGAGCGCGAGATCGTTCGGTTGTCGGATCGCGTCGCGGGTCGATTGCGGAAGTCGGGTCTCGAAGCGCGCACGATCACACTCAAGCTGCGCTTCGGCGACTTCACGACGATCACGCGCTCGCGCACGCAACCCGCGTCGACCGCGCTCTCGACGGAGATCGCGGCCATCGCGCGCGAGCTCCTCGCGCCGATCGACGTCGCGCCCGGCATCCGGCTCATCGGTGTGTCCTCGTCGCAGCTCGCACCGCCGTCGGAGCGTCAGGGTGTGCTCGACCTCGACGGTGACGATCCGGACACCGACCGCGAGCGGCGCGGCGCGGTCGAGGCTGCGATCGACGAGGTGCGCGCGCGGTTCGGAAACGACGCGCTCCGCTCGACCGCGCTCGTCCCCGCGAGAACGGCCGGGTCGCGGTGCGGGCCGGCCGAGCCGGCGACTGCGGCGTCGCGGAGGGCGAAGCTCGCGAGCCCGACCAGAGAGCAGGAGCGAACGTGAGGATCGGAATCGTCGGGTGTGGGCACATCGGCACCGTCCACACGTACGCGCTCAAGCAGCTGGCCGACGCCAGCCTCGTGCAAGGCGAGGTCGTCGCGGCGTACGACGCCGACGGCACGCGCGCCGCGAAGCTCACGAAGAACCTCGGTGGCGAACCGACCGCGTCGCTCGACGCGCTGCTCGACGCCGTCGACGTCGTCTGGATCTGCACGTGGACGGCCGGACATCTCGCGGCGGTCGAGGCCGCGGCCGCGCGCAACCTGCCCGTGTTCTGCGAGAAGCCGCTGGCGCCGACCCTGTCGGCGTGCGAGGCCGTGAGCGCCGCGCTCGAGCGCGTGCCGCACCAGGTCGGCCTCGTGCTGCGGTACGCGCCGGTCTTTGCCGCCGCGGCCGACATCGTCGCGAGCGGTCGCTACGGCCGGCCGCTGACGACGAACCTGCGCGACGACCAGTACTTCCCGATCCAGGGCATGTACGGCTCGACGTGGCGCAAGGATCGCAACGCCGCGGGCGGCGGCACGCTCATCGAGCACTCGATCCACGACGTCGACGTGTTGCGCTGGATCCTCGGCGATCCGATCTCGGTGTCGGCGTCGACCGCGTACGCGTTCGGTTACGACGGCATCGAAGACCTCGCGTCGGTGAGGCTGCGGTACGCGAACGACTCGACCGCGCAGCTCGTGAGCGTGTGGCACCAGGTGCTGTCGCGCGGGTCGAGTCGGAGGCTCGAGATCTTCTGCGAGGAGGCGTACCTCTGGACCGAGGACGACTTCCTCGGTCCGCTGCACGTCGAGACGACCGAGGGCAGCGAGCTCGTCGAAGGTTTGCCACCCGAGTGGACCGGCGCGTTGCACGTGCCCGAGGTCTACGAGAAGGCCGTCGCGCACTACGCGAGCCAGGCCAAGCACTTCCTCGACGCGCTCGCGGTCGGCGGCACCGGAGCCCGGGGCTTCCCCGGGGCGTCCGAGGCGCTCGCGGCCCACCGCATCGTCGACGCCGCGTATCGCTCAGCTGCGCAGGGGTCCGCGCCGATGGACCTCTGAGCCGAGCCGCGGGTGGGCGCCGCGTTGTTGGGTACGGTGCGGTGCGCGAGAATGGCGTGAGGCACGGTGGGCGTGGCGGACGAAGCCACCTTCGCCACGGGACCAGAAGGATCAGGCATGCCGCTCTCCGACGAAGAGCAGAAGATCCTCCGGGAGATCGAAGCCCAGCTCAGCGCGAGTGATCCCGCCCTCGTCGAGCACGCCAAGACCACCGTGTACCGACACGCCGGTCGCAACATCAAGTGGGCGACCCTCGGATTCGTCGCCGGGCTCGTGCTCATCGTCGGCACGTTCGCCACGAGCCTCGTTGCCGGCTTCCTCGGCTTCCTCGTGATGCTGGCGTGCCTGTTCGTCATCGAGCGCAATGCGCGCAAGCTCGGCAAGGCGGGGCTGCAGAGTCTCACCGGCTGGCGCGGTGAGGGCGGCGTGAGCAGCTTCCTCGGCGAGACCGGACGCAACCTGCGCAGCCGGTTCCGTCGCGACGACAGCTGACGGCGCGTTCTCCGCGCGGTGTCGATGGGGGAGGGTTCGTCGTGAGTGGGTTCGCGGCCGCGCCGGCGGCGCGCCTCGGGGGCTGTAGTCGTTCACAGCTCGGGCACTGGCGCCGCAACGGCGTCGTCGTCCCGTCCGAGGCCGACGGCACGTACTCGTTCCGCGATCTCGTCTCGTTGCGCGTCGTGGTGACGCTCCTCGACGCCGGGCTGCCGATGGTGCGGGTGCGCGCCGCGCTCGAGGTCCTGCGTCGCGAGGCCGCCGACCCGACCGCGGACCTGACCGGTCTCCGTCTCGTCACCGACGGCGTGAGCGTCTTCGCGTGTTACGACGACGGTCAGATCCTCGACGCGCTACGCAGCGGTCAGCTCGCGCTGTTCGTGCCCGTCGACCGGTTCACGCACGCGCTGCGTTCCGACGTCGCCGCGTTCGCCGCCGAGCGCGACGAGTTCCTCGCCCGCATCCAAGGCGCCTGAGCCTTCAGATCGTCACCACGACGAGGGCGTCGTCGACGATGTCGTCGTCGGCGAGCTCGACATCGCCCGGGAGCGAGCCCCGCAGCACGCGCGGGTCGAGGCGCCGACGCACGCGCACACGGAACGCGGTCGGCGCGCGCAGCTGGCGCTCGAGCTCGCGCACGTGCTGCCACGCCTCCTCGGCCTCCTCGTCGCTCGGCTCGACGGGTGAGTAGAGCGCGGAGGTCGTCAGGTGCGCGAGCGCGAGCAGCGGTGGCCCCGCGCTCCCCGCGCCACTCGCCGGCGCTTCGCGCATCGCGAACTCGACCGGTGTCGTCGATGGCCGGCGATGGATGCGCGCCTCGGCGAGCCGTTCGACGACTTCGTCCCACGCGCCCGCGATGCGCGCGCGTGCAGTGGGCGCGCGCCGGCGGCGCATGCGGCGCAGCGACTTCGCACCCACGATGCCACCGCCCGAAACGAGCGCGAGCCCGAGGAGCAGCGCGACGACGGCGAGGAGGAACCGCAGCGCGGCCGCGCCCGCCGAGCTCCCGGAGCCGGACGAGCCACCGCCTCCGCCGTTCAGGTTCCGCTCGATGTTGAGCGCCGGATTCCGGGTGTCGGACGGGCCGGTCGCGGTGTTCGGTGCGGTCGTCGCCGGCGCGACCGTGCTCGACGGCGCGGTCGTCGGCGAAGTGTTCAACGTGCCGTTGTAGTTGGACGGCGTCGGGTCGAAGCGCCCCTTCGTCGGCTCGAAGCGGATCCAGCCGATGCCCGCGAAGTCGACCTCGGGCCACGCGTGCGCGTCCTGTGTCGTCACGTGGAGCTTGCCCGTCGGGTCGGCCTCGCCGGGCGTGAAGCCGACCGCGACGCGCGTCGGCAGGCCGATCGAGCGCGCCATGGCCGCGAACGCGCTCGCGAACTGCTCACAGAACCCGGCGTGCGTGTTGAAGAGGAAGTCGTCGAGCTCGGAGCCGGAGTGGCTCTTCGGCACCGACAGGCTGTACGTGAAGTCGGGGCCGCGCAGGTAGTTCTGGAGCGCGAGCGCCATCTGGTACGCGTTGCCGTGCGCGTCGGCCGTGAGGTGCAGCGCGAGCTGCTGCACTTCGCTCGGAAAGTTGCGCGGCAACTGGAGGTCGGCCTGCGCCGCGGAATCGTTCGCGACGTGCGCGCTCGCAAGCTCCGTCGCGGTCGGCTCGGGCTCCTCCGACGTCACCTTGTAGGTGGCGTTGATCGCGCCGGTGGTGCGCACGATGACGGTGTCCGAACCGGGGAGCACGCGCGCGGCGTGCAGGTCGATCGAACGCGGCTGGTACGCGACCGGAACCCACGGGCCTGCGAGCGACGACGTGTCGAACGTCGCGTTGATGTCGAGCGCGTGTCCGCGCGACCTCGGCGCCGACTCGAGCGCGTCGGCCGGCGAGCTCTGCGTCTCCGCGATGTTCCAGACGTTCCCGTCGAACTCGTCGAGCCCCGCGATGCGCCAGTAGGTCGGATGGTCCGTCTCGACCGTGAAGAGCTCCTGCGCCGGGCTCTCGGTGAGACGGTCACGGATGTCGACGAGCGGTGTGACGACGACGAGGTTGCCCGAGCCGCGTGCGCTGCCGCCGAGCCGTCGGTAGTCGATCAGCGGATTGCTGCGCGCGCCCGGGAGCGTCGGCCCCGCGACGAGGCCGGCGGCGAGCGCGACCGCGGTCGCGACCGCGGCTCCCGCGATCGGCAACGCGATCCGGCTCGACGACGCGTGGAAGCGCGCGCGGCGATCGGTCAGCGCGGCCCGCTGCTGCGCGAGCAGGAAGCACGCGACGCCGACACCGAACGCGAGCGTGGTCGGCGCCTGCGAGCCGCGTCCGAGCGCCGACACCGTGACGAAGATCGTGAGCGGCGCGACGAGCGCGGCGAGCGAGCCTGCGAAGCGCGTCGCGCAGAGGTAGGCGGCCGAGCCCGTGAGCCAGGACGCGACGACGGCGAGCAAGAGCGCGGTACCGATCGGGTGCACCGGTACCGACGCGGTGTGCAGCACGTGCCCCATCTGCGCGAGGTCGTGCCGGTACGCGGCGAGCGCGGTCGGTGTCGGGAGCCCGGACGCGGTCGAGCCCGGCTCGCTCACCTCGAGCCCGAGGATCGCGGCGCCGATCGCGAGCGCTGCGATCGTCAGCGGCGTGCGCCGCAGCACGCGGTCGCACAGCGCGCCGAGCGCGACCGACGCGAGCGCGGCGACGAGGCACGGCACGAGCCAGCCCCACCCGCGGAAGACGCGGGCGAGGCAGAGCGACGCGCCGGCGCTCAGGACGCCGACGGCGACCAGAGTCGAGCGTGATGGCTGCTGCGTTGCCAACGGATCACCGCTTCGTTCCACGCGATCGGGAAGGGATGTTCGGGGCTGACGGTCACTGCGAGGGGCGCGGTGCGACGGGTCGCGAGCGCGGCGGGATCGGCGCCGTCGGGTCGGGTGACGACGACGGCGAGGAGCGAGCGCCCGCGCGTCAGCCGCTCGAGCACGAGCACGTCGCCGTCGCGCGGCCGGCCGAGCACCGCGATCACCGCCGACGGGCGCGCGTTTCCGGGTGCGATACGCGGCGGGCCCGCCGGCTCGATCACCGCGAGCTCGTCCATCAAGGACGCGAGATGGCGGCGACCGGCCTGGCCGAGACGCTCACCCGACGTCGTGCGGACTTCGACGCGCCGCTGGTCGCGCTCGAGTGTCGTCGCGAGCGACGCGACCGCCTCCACCGCGAGCTCGAACGACACGCGGTCGTGCGCGGCCGTGCGCACGTCGAGCAGGAGCAGCACCGGCGCGCGCCGCCGGCTCTCGTCCTGACGGATCATGAGCCGCTGGTGGCGCGCGGTCGACTTCCAGTGCACGCGGCGCAGGTCGTCGCCGGGCGCGTACTCGCGCAGGTTCAGCAGCTCACCGGTGACGTCGAGCCGACCGACGACGCGCCGGTCGTCGGAGTCGAGGTCCTCGCCGCCGGCTTCGGGGAGCGGCATCACGTCGTGCACCCGCGGCTGCACGATGACCTCGTCGAGACCCGCGGCGCGCCAGGTGCGGCTCGACAATCCGAACGGGTCACCGACGGTCGCGCGCAGGGGACCGATCTCGTAGCGACCGCGGTGATCGGTCGGCACGCGGTACGCGGCGCGCGCGGTCGTGTCCGACGCGATCGGCGGGAGCAGGAAACGCGCGTGACGACGGCCGCCGTCGAACGCGTCCGTCAACATGAGGAACGGCGTCGGACGGGTCCCGCGCGACACGACCGCGAGGTCGACGCGACCGTCGACCCCGACCTGCATCCGGCGCACGACGTGACGCGTCGCCTGCACGTCGACGGTGCGCGTCGACGTCCACACGACCGCGCCGAGCAGTGCGAGGAACGCGGCGGTTGCGAGGATCCAGAGCTGTTCGAGCCCGAGGAGCCGACCCCCCGCGACGAGCCCGATCGCTCCACCCAGCAGCGACCAACCCCGGTGTGTCAGCAATGCTTATTCGCTTGCTACTTCGCCGGCTTCGCTCCGCTCGCCGGCTCGGGCGCTCCCTGGCGAGCCTTGATGCTCGCTCCGCTCGCGCCTGCGGCCGCGGGGGAGTGAGTCGGTCCCGGGGTGCGCGATCTTCATCAGATGGCTCGCGTTCCCGGGATGGCGACGCTGTCGAGGACGCCGCGCACGACCTCGGCCGGTTCGACCCCGCGCATCTGTGCCTCCGGTGACAGCACGATGCGGTGTTCCAGCACGATCGGGGCGAGCGTCTTCACGTCGTCGGGCACGACGTAGCTGCGACCGATGCTCGCGGCGAGCGCGCGCGACGCGCGCTGGACCGCGAGTGCGCCGCGGGGGCTGGCGCCGAGCAGGAGATCGCGGTGGTGACGCGTGGCGTCGGCGATGTCGACGATGTAGCGCTTGACCTCCGGCGCGACGTGCAGCCGCGCGATGCGCTGCGACCACATCGTGATCGTCTCCGCATCGGCGACCTGCTCGAGCAACTCCGGTGCCACGTCGGTGTCGCCCTGCGAGTCGAGCAGCGCGAGCTCGGCTTCGCGGTCGGGGTAGCCGATGCGCAGGCGCATCAGGAACCGGTCGAGCTGCGCCTCGGGGAGGGGATAGGTGCCTTCGAGCTCGATCGGGTTCTGCGTCGCGATCACCATGAACGGCGACGCGAGCGGGTGCGTGAACGCGTCGATCGTGACCTGGCGCTCTTCCATCGACTCGAGCAGTGCCGACTGAGTCTTCGGGGACGCGCGGTTGATCTCGTCGGCGAGCACGACGTTCGCGAACACCGGTCCGGGCCGGAACTCGAAGTCGTTGTCGGTGCGGTTCCACACCGAGGCGCCGGTGACGTCGCTCGGCAGCAGGTCGGGGGTGAACTGGATGCGCTGCCACGACCCGCCGGTGACCCGTGCGATCGCCTTCGCGAGCGACGTCTTGCCCACGCCGGGGACGTCCTCGATGAGGAGATGGCCTTCCGCGAAGAGACAGACGAGCGCGAGGTGTACCGCCCGGCGCTTGCCGAGCAGCACGCGCTCGACCTGGGTCACGAGCGCATCGAAGACGTCGCGGAACGTCTCTTCGACACTGGGTGCCGCCTGAACCACGGTGCTCCTTTGCCGGTGCGCCTGTGACCGTGTTCCCCCACCCGAGGCGTCGGTGCCGGTCTCGGGCCGCCGGTGGTGACACGCTACCGTGCCCCGCGATGGTTCAACGCTCGCGCGCCGGCGGTCGGATCCGGCTGCGGGCGTTCGTTCCGGCGGCCGCGCGCGTTGCGTGCACGCCCTCGGTGTGGGGAGTCGCGGCGCGCCAGCTCGTTGCGACGAGCCCGGCGCACTGGTGGCGGCGCGCCCCGTTCACGCCGCGGCCCGATGCCGCGTACGTGCGGTTCCGGACCGAGACCGCCTACGGCCCCGACGCGCGCCCGGGCCGCGACGACCTCGTCGCCTACCTGCGCTGGTGCAAGGCGGCCGCTCGATAAGCTTCCGCCGACGTCCGGGAGGTCTCAGTTGGGAAGAGCATTGATGCTCAACGCCAGCTTCGAGCCCCTGTGTGTCGTGTCGGCCCGCCGGGCGGTCGTGCTCGTGCTGAAGGAGAAGGCCGAGATCGTGCACCGCAACGGTGCCGAGTTCCACGCCGAGCGCGTCGCGGTGCCGGTGCCTACGGTGATCCGCCTGCGCCACTACGTGCGCGTGCCGTACCGCAGCGTCGTGCCGCTCTCGCGCCGGGCCGTGTTCGCCCGTGACGGTCATCGGTGCCAGTACTGCGGCCGGCCCGCGGAGAACCTCGACCACGTGCTGCCCCGATCGCGCGGCGGCGAGCACGTCTGGGAGAACGTCGTGGCTTCCTGTCGGGGGTGCAATGCCCGTAAGGAGGACCGCCTCCTGCACGAGTCCGATCTCGTGTTGCGCCGGGTGCCGGTGATGCCCCACGCCACGGTCTGGCTGGTCGCGGCCGTCGGCCACGTCGACCCGTCGTGGGAGGCGTATCTCGGCCCGCGCGACGACGTCGAGGACGAGGCCGTCTCGGCCTGACGCGCTCGGCCCGCAATCGAGTCGGTCGATTCGGGGCTCTGCCCGCGCGCGGCCGAAGTGGGGGAACAGGTGTTCGATTCGGGGCGCGCGACGGCCGCGATCCCTGAGAAGGGCCGCGAACGGGTCCCGAAGTGGGGGAGAAGCGTTGACTGGGGGCGCATGGTGGGTTAGGGTGGCGCCTGGTGGAGGGAAGTGGGATCGGGGGATTCCACAGGACGGATCCCGAAGCCCGAGCAGCGGAGGCACGGGGTGGAGCGCGACGGATGTTCCTGGGCGAGCACCAGCACAATCTGGACGCCAAGGGACGGATCACGTTGCCCGCGCGCTTTCGCGAAGCCCTGGGGAGCGACGCCGTCCTGTCTCGCGGCAAGGACGGTTGCCTCTCCCTGCACCGGCGCGAGGAGTGGGAGGTGATCGCCGCCGGGCAACGGGAGCTCATGAAGCGCGGAGCACAGGAGCGGACGATGGCCCGCTCGTTCTTCGCCGGCGCGACTCCGGTCGCGCCCGACGCGCAGGGGCGGATCCCGATCCCGTCGTCCCTGCGTACCTACGCCCACCTCGACAAAGAGGTCGTGGTGAGCGGGGTCTACGACTACGTCGAGATCTGGGACGCACAGCGATTCCGTGAAGTGGAAGGCGAGGGCGCGGCCGCGCTCTCGTCGGGTGCGGTGGACGACTTCGGCCTCTAGGTCGCTGCGAGACGGTCGCAGCTCCACCACTTTGACATCACGACGGTCCCTCGATCCGGGTCCGTCTCCAGCCCCTCGACTGGCGCGGTTGTTGGCCCCTACTCCGCCCGCTTTCAGCCGTAGCCACGACCGGGGGAGACATCCCGGCTGGCGCCTGCCGCTCGGGGGGCTGGAGAAGGATCCGGCGCGACGGCCCGGCGGAACGTTCGGCTGAGGGGAATCGACGTGCAGGGCCAGTTCGACCATGTCCCGGTGATGGGGCGAGAGGTCGTCGAGCTGCTCCTGCCCGTGCCCGGCGGAGTGGTCGTGGACGCGACGGTCGGCGGCGGTGGTCATGCCGCACGGCTGCTCGAAGCGCGCCCCGATCTCCGCCTCCTCGGCATCGACCGCGACGCCGCCGCCATCGCCGCCAGCCGAGAACGACTCGCTCGCTTCGGCGATCGGGTGCAGATCGAGCAAGGCCGGTTCGGAGAGCTCCGGGCGATCGTCCCGGAGCGTGACGAGGGGAACGTGATCGCGGTGTTTTTCGACCTCGGAGTGAGCAGCGCGCAGCTCGACAGCGAGGAACGCGGTTTCTCGTACCGCTTCGACGCACCGCTCGACATGCGCATGGACTCCGCGCAGACGTTGACCGCGTCCGACGTCGTCAACACCTACGACCAATCGCAGCTCGCGTCGGTGATCGCGCGCTTCGGTGAAGAGCGCTTCGCGACGCGCATCGCGGCGGCGATCGTCGCGGCGCGTCCGATCACCGGGACTCGCGAGCTCGCCGAGGTCGTCAAAGACGCGATCCCCGCCGCGACCCGTCGACGCGGCCCGCACCCCGCGCGCCGAACCTTCCAGGCGATCCGCATGGAGGTCAACCAGGAGCTGCCGAACCTCGCCGCAGGCCTCGACGACGCCGTGCATCTCGTCGGTCCCGGCGGTCGGGTCGCGGTGCTCGCCTACCACTCGCTCGAGGACCGCATGGTGAAGGAGCGGTTCGCAGCCGCGTCGTCGCAGCCGGAGCTGCCCGCGCGCCTGCCGGTGCGCGACGAACGGCCGCCGGCGCCGTTCCGTCTGCTCACGCGCCGCGTGCTGCGCCCGACCGCGGACGAGATCGAGTCGAACCCGCGTGCCGAGAGCGCGCGTCTGCGTGGCATCGAGCGCCGGGCCGACGTGCCATGACCGTCGTCGAGTCTGCTGCCTACGACGACATCGACGTCGTCGAAGCCGAGGTGATCGACGTCGACGACGGCGCCGGCCTCGACGCGCGGCAAGTGGTCGAAGCGATCGTCGTCGACGCGCTCGCGCTCGATCCCGACGTCGTGGAAGCCGAGCTCGTCGACGCCGAAACCGTCGAGCGGCCGCAGCTCGAGCCGGAGGCCAAGCCGCAGCGGCATCTCCGCGTCGCGCCCGATCTCGTCGGTCGCCGCCGCCGGGTTCGCATCGCGGCCGCGGGCGCCGCAGTCGCGATCTCGACGACGTTGTTCGCGGTCGTCGGCTTCAACGTCGAGCTCGCGCAGCACCAGATCCAGTTGCAGAAGCTCCAGGACCATCTCCAGACCGAGCAGCACCGCTACTACGACCTGCGCAAGCAGGTCGCGGAGCGCTCGGCGCCGCAGAACATCGTCGGCGAGGCCGAGCGCGCCGGGCTCGTCGCGACCTCCAGCTCCGATCTGACCGTCCCGATCCCGCAGCCGCCCAGGGACAAGTCCGGGGAGACCGGTCTCTCCCAGATCCACGACAACGCGGACGGCAGCCTTGCCAACCTCCAGCCCTAACGGCAAGGGGCCGCGCGGCCCGCGTCCCCGTCGTCCCGAGCCGGGTCGGCGCCCCGATCCTGCGAGCCGGCGTCACGCCCGTCCCGCCGCCACGACCGCACGCCCGACGAGCGCGCGTCACCTCACGGCCGTGCGCGCGCTGGCACCGCTGAAGCCGATCGCGCAGCGCGCTCGGAAACGGCTGTCGAAGCGCGCGCTGGAACGGCGCACGCGGTCGCGCGTGCGCGTGCTGCTCGTCGTCGCCTTGCTCGCCTTCGGCGGGATCAGTGTTCGTCTCGTGCAGATCCAGACGCTCTCCGCGCCGCGTCTGCGCGCGATGGCGATCGCGCAGCGGCTGCGCACGATCCCGATCTCCGGCGAGCGCGGCAGCATCTTCGATCGCAACGGCAGCGACCTCGCGATCTCCGTCACGCGCGACACCGTGTACGCGGATCCGAAGTTCGTGAGCGATCCCGGTCTGTACGCGGCGAAGCTCGCGCCCGCGGTTCGCGTGTCCGAGTCGGACCTGTACCGCAAGCTGCTCGACGGCAAGCGTTCGGGCAGCCGCTACGTCGAGATCGCGCGCACGGTCAACGACCCGGTGTCGCGCCGGGCGCGCGCGATCGTGAAGAAGGACGGGCTCGCGGGCGTCGGCTTCACGCCCGAGTCGCGCCGCGTGTACCCGTCGGGATTGCTCGCGGCGCCGTTGATCGGCACGGTCGGCACCGACCAGACCGGCCTCTCGGGCCTGGAATCGGAGTACGACGACGACCTGCGCGGGCACTCGGGCGCGCTCACGGTCGAGGTCGACCAGGCCGGGCACGAGATCCCCCGCACGACGCGCAAGAGCGATCCCGCGCGCCGCGGGAGCGACCTCGTCCTCACGATCGACGACAGCCTCCAGTACCAAGTGCAGACGTCGCTGGTCGACCAGGTCGCGTCGCAGCACGCGGCGAGCGGCACCGCGGTCGTGATCGACACGCACACCGGCGACGTGCTCGCGATGGCGACCGTCGACGGTGAGCACATCGGCGCAGTGCCGTCAGGTCCGTTGGAGCACAACCGCGCGATGACCGACGTGCTCGAACCCGGTTCGACGAACAAGGCGATCACGGTCGCGACCGCGCTGGAGGACCGTCTCATCACACCGTCGACCGAGTTCTCGGTGCCGGATCAGGTCGTGATGGGCGGGCAGGTGTTCGCCGACGACGAGACGCACGCCGTCGAGGACCTCGACGCGGGGCAGATCCTCACGCAGTCGTCGAACGTCGGCGCGATCCAGATCGCCGCGCGACTCGGACCGGCGAAGCTCGATCAGGCGTTGCGCCGCTTCGGGCTCGGCAGCTTCACGGCCGCGAAGTTCCCCGGTCAGTCGGCCGGTCTCATGCTGCCGGTCTCGGAGTACCACGACACCGGCATGGGCTCCGTGCCGATCGGCTACGGCCTCGCGGTCACACCGCTGCAGATGCTCGACGTGTACGCGACCCTCGCGAACGGTGGGATGAGCGTGCCGCCGCGACTCGTCGACGCGACGATCGAGCCGAACGGCAAGCGCGTCGATCTCCCGCGCGCTTCGGGGCGGCGCGTCGTGTCGCAGGCGACCGCGTCGCGCGTCACGCAGATGCTCGAAGGCGTCGTGTACCAGGGCACCGGCGCGTGCGCGGCGGTGACCGGCTTCGACGTCGCGGGCAAGACGGGAACGTCGCGCATCCCCGTGTCGGGCGGTTACTCGTCGAGTCAGCACATGGCGTCGTTCGTCGGCTACGCGCCTGCGGAAGCGCCGCGCGTCGCGGCGATCGTCGTGCTCAACAGTCCTGACGACGTGTACGGCGGGCGCGCGTCGGCGCCGGTGTTCTCGGAGGTCATGGCGGCCGCGTTGCGCAGCCAACGCGTCGTGCCGCCCGCGCCGGCGACCAACCCGCCGCAGTGGGTCGTCGCGAACCAGAGCGCGATCTCGCAGCGCACGTCGTGTCTCGTGCCGCACGGTCACCAGCTCGCCTCGATGCTCGACGGCGAGCGCGCCGCGGACCGCGCCGCCGCGCTGCAAGCCGCGCAGGACGCGTACAACCGCGCGCATCCGAACCAGCACAAGAAGAAGGCGAAGGCGCACAGCGCGCAGACACCGACGAGCACCACGACGTCGGGCACGAGCACCACGAGTCCCACATCGACCAGCACGACGACGCCGGGCCGGCCACCGCCGACCGATACAGTGCCGACGACGGCACCGAACGGCTAGGAGGGCCCGTGCTGCTGCACGACCTCCTCGGCGGCGGCTCCCTCGGAACGACCGGACTCGACGACCCCGCGCCGGAGGGCGCCGCGGCGGGAAGCGGCGACGGGTTCGAGATCCGGGGCGACCCGGACGTCGAGGTCTGCTCCATCACGCACGACAGTCGCGAGGTCGCACGGGATGCGCTGTTCTGTTGCATCCCGGGCGGTACGACCGACGGCCACGAGTACGTCGCGGCCGCGCGCGCGGGCGGCGCGTCGGCGTTCCTCGTCGAGCGCTTCGTCGACGTCGACGGTACGCAGGTGCGCGTGCCGTCGGTGCGGCGTGCGATCGGTCCGATCGCGGCGCGCTTCTCGGGCGACCCTTCGCGTGCGCTCACGGTCCTCGGCGTGACCGGCACGAACGGCAAGACGACGACGTGCTACTTCCTCGAAGCGATCGCAGTCGCGGCGGGGAAGCGCGCGGGCGTGATCGGAACCGTCGAGACGCGCTACGGCGACGTGCACGAAGGCCTGCGGCATACGACACCCGAGGCGACCGAGCTGCAGGCGTTGTTCGCGCGCATGCGCGCGGCCGAGGTCGACACGGTCGCGATGGAGGTGTCGTCGCACGCGCTCGACCAATACCGCGTCGACGGGACGCGCTTCGCGGCGACGTGCTTCACGAACCTCTCGCAGGATCATCTCGACTACCACGGCACGCTCGACGCGTACCTCGCTGCCAAGGCGCGGCTCTTCGCGCGAGCGTTCACCGACCGCGCCGCGATCAACGTCGCCACGCCGGTCGGGCGCGAGCTCGCCGCCGGTGCGCGCGAGCGCGGGCTCGTGGTGATCACGTTCGTGCTCGCCGACGACGCCGACGACGCCGACCGCGAGGCCCCGGCGGCCGATGTCGAGGCGCGCGCGGTCGAGCTCGGCGCGCGCGGTTCACGCTTCGTGCTGCACGACCATCGGGACGCGAGCTCGGCGCCGGTCGAGATCGCACTACCGGGCCGGTTCAACGTCGAGAACGCGCTGGCGGCCGCCACGACCGCGCTGCTGCGCGGCGATTCCATGGAGACGGTGACGGCGGGCCTTTCGCGCCCGATCGTCGTTCCCGGCCGCATGGAGCGGGTCGACAACGACCGCGGAGTCGAGGTCATCGTCGACTACGCGCACACGCCCGAGGCGCTGCGCCAGGCGCTCGCCGCGTCACGCGCGATCGCGGGCGAGTCGGGACGCGTCATCGTCGTCTTCGGCTGCGGCGGCGACCGTGATCGCGAGAAGCGCCCGCAGATGGGTGCGGCGACGCGCGTGGCCGACGTCGCGGTCCTCACCTCCGACAACCCGCGCTCCGAGCGCGCGGCCGCGATCGCGGAGGACGTGATCGCGGGTGTGGGCGACGACGACGATCGCCTCGTCGTGGAGCTCGACCGCCGCACCGCGATTCGGGACGCGCTCCTCGTCGCGCAACCCGGCGACGTCGTGCTGATCGCGGGCAAGGGTCACGAGCAGGGTCAGACCGCGAACGGCAAGACGCTGCCCTTCGACGACCGCGTGGTCGCGCGCGAGGAGCTGGAGGCGCTGCGATGCGCCTGACCGCAGGCGAGGTCGCGCGCGCGGCCGGGGGCGAGGTCGTCGCGGGTTCCCCCGACGCCGTGATCAATGCGTTCACGAACGACTCGCGTTCCGTGCCGTCCGGCGGCACCTGCTTCGTCGCGTTGCGCGATCATCGCGACGGTCACGACTTCGTCGACGCTGCGTTCGCCGCCGGTGCGGTCGCCGCGATCGTGCACGAGGTCCCGAACGGATTCGTGCACGCGGGTGACCGCGTGTTGGTGCAGGTCGCCGACCCCGGACGCGCGCTGATAGCGCTCGCGAGCGCGGTTCGGACCCGACTCGCCGGGCTCGAGGTGGTCGGTATCACCGGATCGACGGGCAAGACGTCGACAAAGGACCTCACCGCCGCGGCCGTCGCCGCGGGTCGCGTCGTGCACGCGAACCCCGAGTCGTTCAACAACGAGATCGGATTGCCGCTGACGGTGCTCGGCGCCGACGAGCGCACCGAGGTGCTCGTCACCGAGATGGGTGCGCGTTTCATCGGCAACATCGCCGAGCTCTGCGCGATCGCACAGCCGCGCATTGGGGTCGTGACGAACATCGGCATGGCGCACACCGAGCACCTGGGTGGGCGCGACGGTGTGATCGCCGTGAAGGGCGAGCTGCTCGAGGCGCTGCCCGCGTCGGGCGTTGCGGTCGTCGATGCCGACGACCCGATCACCGAGCAGCTCGTCGCACGCACTGCCGCGAGCGTCCTCCGCTGCGGCCGCAGCGGCGACGCCGACGTGCGGCTCACCGAGTGTGCGCTCGACGATCAGCTGCGCGCCGCGCTCGTCGCGCGCACGCCGTGGGGCGAGGTCGAGACGCGACTGGCGGTGCGCGGCGAGCACCAGGCGATCAACGCGTTGTACGCGATCGCGGTCGCGGGCAGCCTCGGGCTCGCGCCCGACAGCATCGCGGCGGGACTCGCGGCGGCCACGGGCTCGCGGTGGCGGCTCGACCTCGAACGACGCGCCGACGGCGTCGTCGTGCTGAACGACGTCTACAACGCCAATCCGACGTCGATGGCCGCGGCGCTGCGGGCGCTCGCGGCGTTGCCCGCGACCGGTCGCCGCATCGCGGTGCTCGGCGACATGCGCGAGCTCGGCCGCGAGTCCGACGCCGCGCACGTCGAGGTCGGTGCGCTCGCGGAGCGGGTCGGCGTCGACGTGCTCGTCGGGGTGGGGGAGGGTGGCGCGCTCATCGTCGAGGCCGCGAACGGCGTCGAGACCCGCGTCGCGGTCGCCGACGCCGCCGGCGCGCTCGACGCGCTCGACGTGGTCGAGCCGAAGTTGCAGCGCGGCGACGTCGTTCTGGTCAAGGCCAGTCGCGCGGTCGGCCTCGAGCGCGTCGCCGACGGCCTGCTCCTCGAGCGCGATGGGTGTCGCACGTGATCGCGCTGTTCCTCGCCGTCGCCGCGTCCTTCGTCTTCGCGGTCACCACGACGCCGGCGCTCATCCGCTACCTGCGGGCGCGCCACATCGGCCAGCAGATCCGCGACGACGGACCGATCCCGCATCCGCACATCAACAAGACGGGCACGCCGAGCATGGGCGGGTTCACGATCGTCGGCGGCTGCGTCATCGGCTACTTCGCCGCGCACCTCCACCGCAGCACGAGCATCAAGTACTCGCGTTCGGGCATCACGCTGCTGCTGCTGATCGTCGGGCTCGGCGCGGTCGGGTTCATCGACGACTACCTCGGCATCCGCAAGCAGCGGAACCTCGGCCTGCGCAAGCGCGGGAAGCTCGTCGGTCAGATCTTCGTCGCCAGCGGCTTCGCGGTTCTGTGCCTGCACTGGGTGCACGCGTCGACGCACCTGTCGTTCACGCGCGACCTGCACTACAACCTCGGTTCGCCGGTGTGGTTCCTGTGGGCCGTCCTCGTGATCATCGGCACCGCGAACGGCGTGAACCTCACCGACGGGCTCGACGGCCTGTGCGCCGGGGCGTCGATGTTCGTGTTCGCGGTGTACACGATCATCGCCTTCTGGCAATTCCGGCACCTGGCGATCTACCAGGTGCCCGGCGCGCAGGCGCTCGACATGGCGACGATCTCCGCCGCGATGCTCGGTGGGTGCGCGGGCTTCCTGTGGTGGAACGCCGCGCCCGCGCAGATCATCATGGGCGATACCGGATCGATGGCGATCGGCGCCGCCGTGTCGGGCCTCGCGCTGCTCACCCGCACGCAACTGCTGCTGCCGATCCTCGGCGGCCTCTACATGGTCGAGACGCTGTCGGTGATCGCGCAGGTCATCTCGTTCCGCGGCTTCGGTCGGCGCGTGCTGCGCATGTCGCCGATCCATCACCACTTCGAAGTCGGCGGGTGGCAGGAGATCACGGTGACGGTGCGCTTCTGGCTCTTCGCGGGCTTGTGCGCGGCCGTCGGCCTCGGCCTCTTCTACGCCGACTTCCTCCGGCTCCCCGGAGTGCACGAATGAGCCCGGTGCTCGTCCTCGGGCTCGCGAAGACGGGGGAGGAGACCGCGACCGTGCTGCGCCGCGAGGGCGCCGACGTCACGATCGTCGAGGAACACCCGACCGGTTCCGAGCACGAGGCGCGTGCGCGTGCGACCGGCGCGACCGTGCTCGAAGGCGCGCCCGCCGAAGGATGGCGCGACCTCGTCGCGCGCTTCGAGCTCGTCGTGCCGAGCCCGGGCGTGCATCCCGATCACCCTGCGCTCCTCGCGGCGACCGCCGCGGGGGTGCCGATTCGCAGCGAGATCGAGCTCGCGGCCGAGCGCATCGCCGCGCCGATCGTCGCGGTCACGGGCACGAACGGCAAGACGACCGTGACGTCGCTCGTCGCAGCGATGCTCGACGCGTCGAGTGTGCGCGCGATCGCGGCGGGCAACATCGGGACGCCGCTCGTTCGTTACGCGGGCGCGCGACCGGAATGCGGAACCGACGTCGTGGTCGCCGAGGTCTCGTCGTTCCAGCTCGAGTTCACCGAGCGCTTCCACCCGCGTGTCGCAGTCTTGCTCGCGATCGCCGACGACCATCTCGACTGGCACGGCTCGTTCGCCGCGTACGAAGCCGCCAAGGCGAAGGTCTTCGCGAACCAGACCGCCGACGATCTCCTCGTGTACGACGGCGACGACCCGGTCGCGTCCGCGCTCGCCGCGACCGCATCGGCGCGCACGATCGCCGTGACCCTCGATCCGGCGCGCGCGGGCGCGGCGCGCGTCATCGACGGTGTGCTCGTCGACGCCGACGGCGCGCCGCTGGCCGACGTCGCGTCGCTCCCACGCGCGCTACCGCACGACCTCTCGAACTCACTCGCTGCCGCGACCGCTGCACTCGCGGTGGGCGCGACGCGTGAGGGAGTGCGTGGCGCGCTCGCGAGGTATCGGACCCTCCCCCACCGAGTCGCGCTGGTAGGCGAAGCTAGAGGCGTGCAGTTCTACGACGACTCGAAGGCGACGAACCCGCACGCCGCCGCGAGCGCGATCGCGGGCTTCGATTCGGTCGTGCTCCTCGCGGGTGGACGCAACAAGGCGATCGATCTCGACGTGCTCGCGCGCGACGTCGACCGCATCCGCGCGGTCGTCGCGTTCGGCGAGGCCGCGCCCGAGGTCGAGCACGCGTTCGCGGGGAAGCGCCCGGTGGTGCGCGCGGACTCGATGCGCGCGGTCGTGCACGCAGGTGCCGCGTACGCCGAAGCCGGTGACGTCGTATTGCTCTCGCCGGCCTGCGCGTCGTGGGACTGGTACGAGGGCGGCTACGAGGCGCGCGGCGACGACTTCGCCGCCGAGGTCGCGGCGTTGATCCAAGAGCTCGATGAGGTCGACAACTCCGGGGAGACTCGCTGATGGCGTTCATCGACGGCGCGATTCCGTGGCGCCGCGCCGAACCGCGCGCCGCCCGGGAGCGCGGCCACGTGCTCCAGGGTCTGCGGTCGCGCGTGTTCGCGCCGACGACGACCCTGTCGTGGGTGATCGTCGCGCTCGTGATCGCGCTGAACCTCATCGGCCTGGTGATGATCCTGTCGGCGTCGTCGGTGCAGGCGCTCACGAACTACGGGTCCGCGTGGTACGTCTTCGAGCGTCAGTTCGCGTGGGCGAGCATCGGCGCGGTCGCGTTCTTCATCGCCTCGCGCATCGACTACCACGCCTGGCAACGACACTCACGCGCGTTGCTGTTCCTCGGCATCGCCGGTCTCATGGCCGTGCTCGTGCCCGGCGTCGGCATCGAGGTCGAGGGCGCGCGCCGCTGGATCGGCATCGGCAGCTTCGTCGGTTTCCAGCCCAGCGAGGTCGCAAAGATCGTGCTGCTCGTGTTCACGGCCGACGTGCTGACTCGCCGCGCCGACCGCATCGACGACTGGCGCTCGACCGTGCTCCCCATCGTCGCGGTGCTCGCGGCGTTCGCAATGCTCGTGATGATGGAGCCCGATCTCGCGACGAGCATCGAGCTCGGCTTCATCGTCGTGTCGGTGTTGATCGTCGCGGGTGTGCCCGGCCGGGTGCTCGCGAAAGTGTTCGGCGGGCTCGCGGTCGTGACCACGATCGGCGCGCTCGTCGAGCCGTACCGGCGCGATCGCATGCTCACGTTCCTGCACCCGTGGCACGACGTCGCGAACAAGGGCTACCAGATCTCGCAGTCGCTCATCGCGCTCGGCAGCGGTGGCGTCACCGGCGTCGGGCTCGGCAACGGGCGGGCGAAGTGGCAGTTCCTTCCGGCCGCGCAGACCGACTTCATCTTCGCGATCATCGGGGAGGAGCTCGGCCTCTTCGGCACGCTCATGATCGTCGGACTGTTCGTCGTGCTCGCCGTCGTCGGCTACCGCATCGCGATGCGCGCCCCGGACCGCTTCGGCGCGCTGCTCGCGGCCGGCGTGACGACGTGGGTCGTCGGCGCGGCGGTGCTCAACATCGGCATGGTCACATCGGTGCTGCCGGTCTCGGGCGTGCCGCTGCCGTTCCTCTCCGCCGGCGGATCGTCGCTCGTGATCCTCATGATCGCGGCGGGCATGCTCGTCAACGTGGCCCGGAGGTGCGACGATCGGGTCGCCGACGCGCGCTCTGAACGGTAAGGCGCAGGCCGGAGGCGCGGTCAGTGCAGGGATGATGTGGAGCTCATCGGATCGAGCGCCGCGGGTCGGAGCCGCATGAGCGGTCGGGCGCAGGCCGGAGGCGCGGTCGGTGCAGGGATGATGTGGAGCTCATCGGATCGAGCGCCGCAGGTCGGAGCCGCATGAGCACAGTCGACGGAGCGCCGGTGTTCGCGCTGCTCGCGGCGGGCGGAACCGGAGGCCATACCTACCCCGCGCTCGCGCTCGCACGCGAGCTCGAAGCGCGCGGTCACGCGCGCGGGTCGGTGCGGTTCGCCGTCGGCGACCGCGGCTTCGAGCAGCGCATCGTCGGTGACGCGGGCTTCCCGCTCGACGTGCTGGCGCTCGACACCGGCCTGCGCCGGAGCATCTCGTTGGAGAACGCACGTGTGATCGCGAGCGCGTTCCGGGCAACCTGGCTCTCTCGCCGGCTCGTGCGGCGCTTCCGGCCGCGCGTGGTCGTGGGCTTCGGGAGCTACGTGTCGCTGCCCGTCGTCGTCGCCGCGCGTGCGGCGCGCATCCCGACGATCGTGCACGAGCAGGACGCCGCGCCGGGTCTCGCGAACCGGCTGTCGGTGCGACTCGGCGCGCACGGCGCCACCTCGCTCCCGGACACGCCACTGCGCGGCGCTCGGCTCGTCGGCAACCCCGTCCGTCCCGAGCTCGCCGGCCTCGTGCGCGCGCCGACCGCGCCGCCGCTGCTCGCCATCGTCGGCGGATCGCTCGGTGCGGGAACGCTCAACGAGACCGCGCTCGGGCTCGCCGAACGCTGGCGCGATCGCGACGACGTCGCGGTCCATCACGTGAGCGGTCCCCGCAACTTCGACGAGTGCGAGCAACGCTTCCGTTCCGTCCGTCGCCCCGGCGACCGGCTGGACTACACCCTCGTGCCCTACGAGGACCACATCGACCGGCTCTACGCGCGCTGCTCGCTCGTACTCGGTCGCGCCGGATCGGGATCGGTCGCCGAGCTCACCGCCGCGGGGGTGCCCGCGGTCTTCGTGCCGTTGCCGGGCGCGCCGAGCGACCACCAGATGCACAACGCGCGCACGCTCGAGCAGCACGGCGCCGGCGTCGTCGTGCCCGATGCCGAGTGTGATGCCGCTCGCGTCGACCCGCTGCTCTCGAAGCTGCTCGCCGACCGCGACGGGCTCGACGCGATGGGCCGCGCCGCCCGTGCGATGGCGCGCCCGGACGCCGCGGCGCGTCTCGCGGACTACGTCGAGGAGCGCGCGCGTGGCTGACGTCGATCACTTCGACCTCGGTGCGCCGCGCACGGTGCACGTCGTCGCGATCGGCGGCGCGGGTATGAGCGCGATCGCGCGGTACCTGCACGCGCTCGGTCACCGTGTCACCGGCTCCGACCAGCGGCACTCGAAGCTGCTCGACCGGCTCGCCTCCGAGGGCATCCCGACGTTCGTCGGGCATGCGGTCGAGCACCTTCCGGAACCCTGCGACGCCCTCGCAATCTCCACCGCGGTGCGCGACACGAACGTCGAGGTCGTCGAGGCGCGCCGGCGCGGCATCCCCGTGCTCTCGCGGGCCGACATGCTCAGCCTCCTCGTCGCGACGAGCTCGAAGGCCGTCGCAGTGTCGGGAACGCACGGCAAGACCACGACGACGGGCATGGTCACGGCGGCCCTGCGCGCGGGCGGGCTGCATCCGAGCTTCATCGCGGGCGGCGTCGTCGTCGGTCTCGGCACGAACACCGCGCGCGACTCGGGGGAGTGGATCGTCGTCGAGGCCGACGAGAGCGACGGTACGTTCCTCCGGCTGCCGCGCGACGCGGTCATCGTCACGAACGTCGAAGCCGACCATCTCGACCGCTGGGGCACGTTCGACGCGCTCGTCGCCGGGTTCGAGGAGTTCGTGCACGGGGCAAGCGGCCCGCGCGTCGTGTGCATCGACGATCCAGAGGCGGCAAAGCTCGCTGTGGGTACCGACGCGATCACCTACGGGTTCGACGACGCCGCGCGCTACCGCGCGAGCAACTACCGCAGTGAGCTCGGCGGTTCGAGCTTCGACCTGGCAGTCGACGGCGGCGTTGCCACGACGATCCCGCTGCGCATGCACGGCCGCCACAACGCGCTCGACGCAACCGGCGCGGCCGCGCTCGCGCTCGAGCTCGGGGTCCCAATCGACGCGGTGCGCGACGGACTCGCCGGCTTCAGCGGGATGGCGCGCCGTTTCGAGCTTCGCGGCGAGTGGAACGGCGGTGCCTACTACGACGACTACGCGCACACCGCGAGCGAGATCGCGGCGACGCTCGCGCTCGCTCGCGAGGTCGCCGCCGGCGAGGCGGAGCCCGGGCGCGTCGTCGCGGTGTGCCAGCCGCATCGCTACACGCGCATCAGCCGGCACGCGTCGGAGTTCGGCGATGTCTTCGTCGACGCCGACCTCGTGATCGTGACCGGACTCGACGGCGCGTCCGAGGATCCCATCCCTGGGGTGACGGGCGAGCTCGTCGCGAACGCCGTGCGCGAGCGCCATCCCGAAGCTCCGGTCGTGTACCTGCCCGAATGGGAACAGCTGCGCGACATCCCGTGGCGGTTCGGTCGGCCGCACGACGTCGTCGTGACCCTCGGCTGCGGCGACATCACGCGGGTCCACGACGACTGGATCCAGGAGGCGAGGCGCCGGGGAGAGCGCGCGTGATCGGGCTCGCCGACGCGGCCGCGCGCCTCGAAGCCCGCCTGCCTCCCGGTCGGGTGCAGCGCGACTTCCCGAGCGGCGAGCTCACGACCTACCGCGTCGGCGGCCCGCTCGCGGTCCTCGTGCGGGTCGCGCACGAGGACGATCTCGGTCCGCTCGCCGCCGCGCTGCGCGACCTCGATCTTCCATTGGTCGTCGTCGGAGCGGGTTCGAACCTGCTCGTCGCCGACGCCGGTTTTCCCGGCATCGCGGTGATGCTCGCCGCCGACTTCGAGCACATCGCGATCGACACCGGGGCCGGCCTGGTCACGGCGGGCGGGATCGCGCGGCTTCCCGTGGTCGCCCGCCGGGCCGCGCGCGAAGGCGTCGCGGGGCTCGAGTTCTACGTCGGCATCCCCGGCAGCGTCGGTGGTGCCGTGCGCATGAACGCGGGAGGGCACGGACGGGAGACGCGCGATGTGCTCGTCGATGCGCGTCTGGTCGACCTGCGCCGGGGCGAGGTCGAGACCCGTGCGAACGCGGACCTCGGCTTCGCGTACCGCCACTCGAACGTGGGCGCGGACACCCTCGTGCTGTCGGCGCGGTTTCGCGTCAGCGCCGACGAGCGCGCCGCCTGCGCGGCCCGCATCGACGAGATCGTCCGGTGGCGACGCGAGCACCAGCCCGGCGGCGCGAACGCGGGCTCGGTCTTCTCGAACCCTCCCGACGACAGCGCGGGTCGGCTCATCGACGCGGCCGGGCTCAAGGGTCTGCGCGTCGGCGGTGCGTCCGTGAGCACCAAGCACGCGAACTTCATCCAGGCCGAGCCCGGTGCGACCGCGCACGACGTGCACGCGCTCATCGGTGAGGTGCGCCGTCGGGTCGTCGACGCGACCGGCATCGTGCTCGAGCCCGAGGTGCGCCTCGTGGGATTCGGAGGTACCGATGGCGGCGCCTGACGATGGCGACACCCGGTCACGTGACGAAACCGTCGTGGCCGAAGTCGTCGACATCGATCTCACGCAGCTCGAGCGCGACGACGGACTCGATGGCGCGCCCATCGCCGCGTCGCCGCTCGCGGTCGACCCGCGCATCCACGCGCGCCGGATCGAGGTCGAGCGCGAGCACGACCGCCGCCGGACGCGACTGCTGCTCGCGGCGCTCTCGCTCTTGATCGTCGCGGGCGGGGCGCTGCTCGTCGTGCGCTCACCGTTCCTCGACGTCGACCACATCGTGGTGACCGGTGTACCGCAGGGTCGTGCCGCCGCGATCGTCGCTGCGAGCGGGGTCCACCGACGCGACCCGCTGCTGCTGGTGTCGACCGGCGCGATCGCGCGCCGCATCGATCAGGTGCCGGGCATCGGCTCGGCCGAGGTCACGCGCGATTTCTCGGGCACGGTTCGCATCCACGTCCAACAGCTCGGCATCGCGTTGTGGGCGCGCAAACCCGGGGGCGGTGTCGTGCTCATCGGCTACGACGGCCGCGTGCAGCGGGCCGCGCCGACGCCGCCGCCGAACGTCATCGAGCTGCGAGGGCTGGCGAAGGTGCCCGCGACCGGGGGCCGCATCGCGGTCGGCAGCGTCACCGGGGTCATGTCGGAGTTCCCGCGCAACTTCGCGCAGCGGGTCGGTGCGATCAGCGCGTCGAGCGCGAACGATGTGCGCGTGTACTTGGTCGTCGGGGGAGAGGTTCGGCTCGGCGATCTCACGCTGCTGCGGAGCAAGGGCACGGTCGCCGAGTCGGTGCTCGAGCGCATCGACTGCGCCGTGACCTACGTCGACGTCAGCTCGGTCGCGAACCCGGTCGCGATGCCCGCGCCCGGCGCGCACTGCAATGCGTGATTCGTGTCTGCAACTCCTGATCACGTGTGCGCGCGAACGCAGGCGCACGTTGACCATGAGGGGTGCCTCCGGTACAGTCTCGACCCGCAGCACAGGTTGACATAAGGCTAAACCTGCACTGAAGGTCGAGACTCTGGGACGTTTGCCCTGGTCCGCCGGCCGCGTCCCTCGAGGGAAGGGTCCTCAATGCTCGGCAATCCGCAGAACTACCTCGCGGTGATCAAGGTGGTCGGCGTCGGCGGCGGCGGTTGCAACGCCATCAACCGCATGATCGACGCGGGATTGAAGGGCGTCGAGTTCATCGCCGTGAACACCGACGCGCAGTCTCTCTTGCTGTCGGACGCGGACGTGAAGCTCGACATCGGTCGGCAGCTCACGCGCGGGCTCGGCGCCGGCAGCGACCCCGAGGTCGGACGGCAGGCGGCCGACGAGCACCGCGAGGAGATCGAGGAGGTCCTCAAGGGCTCCGACATGATCTTCATCACCGCGGGCAAGGGCGGCGGCACCGGCACCGGCGGCGCGCCGGTCGTCGCGGAGATCGCGAAGAACATCGGCGCGTTGACGATCGGCGTGGTCACCCGACCCTTCGGGTTCGAGGGGCGCCGCCGTTCGGTGCAGGCCGAGGCCGGCATCCAGAAGCTGCGCGAGAAGGTCGACACGATCATCGTCATCCCGAACGAGCGCCTGCTGCAGGTGTCGGACGAGAAGACGTCGATGCTCAACGCGTTCAAGATGGCCGACGAGATCCTGCTGCAAGGTGTGCAGGGCATCACCGACCTCATCACGACGCCCGGTCTCATCAACACCGACTTCGCCGACGTGAAGATGATCCTCACGAACGCGGGCTCCGCGCTCATGGGTGTCGGCTACGCGTCGGGCGATGGTCGCGCGGTGGCCGCGGCGCGGTCCGCGATCTCGAGCCCGTTGCTCGAGGCGAGCATCGACGGCGCGCGCGGCATCCTGCTCAACGTGAGCGGTCCGTCGGACCTCGGACTGTTCGAGCTCAACGAGGCAGCCGAGATCATCTCGCAGTCCGCGCACCCCGATGCGAACATCATCTTCGGCGCGGTCGTCGACGACACGCTCGGCGACGAGGTTCGCATCACGGTGATCGCCGCGGGCTTCGACCACTTCGGCGAGAGCCGACCGGGACTGCGGCCGAGCGGTGAGCTCGGACTGCGCGACGACGAGACGTTGGTCGGGAGCGAGCTCAGCCTCGGCGACGACGACTTCGACGTCCCCGAGTTCCTGCGCTGAGCGAACCGGCCTCGATCGCGCAGCGTCTCGCGGAGGTCGAGGCGCGCATCACGCGCGCGGCAACCGAGGCCGGACGCGCGCGCGACGACATCACGCTCGTCACGGTGACGAAGACGATCGGCGCGGCGCGCGTACGCGAAGCCATGGCGGCCGGCGCGACGGATCTCGGCGAGAACCGCGCGCAGGAGCTCGTCGCGAAGGCTGGGGAGATCGCCGAGGTTCCGGCCGGCCCCGCGCGCTGGCACTTCATCGGCCGGCTGCAGCGCAACAAGGTCAAGACGCTCGCGCGTCTCGTCGACCGCTGGCACTCGATCGACCGGGTCGAGCTCGTCGATCCGCTCGCCCGGCACGCCCCGGGCGCCCGGGTGCTCGTCGAGGTGAACCTGTCGGACGAGCCGCAGAAAGGCGGTTGTCGACCCGAGGACACGAGTGTGCTTGTCGACCGGCTACGAGGCGGGGGACTGGTCGTCGACGGTCTGATGACGGTGCCCGCCGCGGAGGGTGACCCCCGCCCGACGTTCGCCGCACTGCGCGAAATGGGCCAATCGCTGGGCCTGTCCGCGCTCTCGATGGGTATGACGGGTGACTTCGAGGCGGCGATCGGCGAGGGCGCGACGATCGTGCGGATCGGCTCCGCGATCTTCGGTCCGCGCTCCGGAGCCGCGGGTCTGCGACGATAGGGTTTCGTCGCGAAGGAGCGAAAGAACGAGGAATCATGGCGACATTCCGCAAGGCTCTGGAGTACCTCGGTCTCGTCGACTCGGATGAGGATTACGGCGACGACGAGTACTACGACGACGAGTATCTCGACGAGGAGCCGGTGCCCGTCGCCGCGGGGCGCGGTGCGCGTTCGCACGCCGCCGCGGTGCAACAGCACCAGCCGGAGCCCGTCGGTCCCGTGACCGTCGTGCGGCCCGTGCCGCGCGAAGCGCCGTCGGATCCCGTGACGAGTCGCCCCGCTGTCGTGCGCACGCTCGCGGCGAAGGTGCACGTGATGGAGCCCGAGGGCTTCAACGACGCGCAGGACGTCGGCGATCGCCTCAAGGGCGGACAGCCCGTCATCCTGAACCTCCAGGGTGTCGACCGCGACCTGCAGCGCCGGTTGATCGACTTCTCGAGCGGTCTTTGCTACGCGCTCGGCGGCACGATGGAGAAGGCGGCGGATCAGGTGTTCCTGTTGACGCCGTCCGACGTCGAGGTGTCGCAAGAGGAGAAGGGTCGCCTTCAGGCACGCGGGCTCTACCGCGCCTGATCGCGCGCACCGCCGCTCGCCCCCGCGTCGAAGCCAGGAGCTCGAGTGGCGCACATCCTGCATCTGTTGATCGGCGTGTACCTCGTGGTGCTGCTCGCGCGTGCGGTGTCGTCGTGGTTCCCGCCGCCGGCGCACGGATCACCGTTCACGATCGTGCTGCAGATCGTCCACGACCTCACCGAGCCGTTGCTCGCGCCATTGCGACGCGTGATTCCACCCGCAGGGATGTTCGATCTGTCGTTCACGGTGCTCTTCTTCATCTTGATCATCCTGTTCCAAATCATTCGGTAGCCGTTCATCGCTCACCAACCGAGCAACTCGGTGCGCGGCCGTGCCGAACCACCACTTCTCGCGGTGGGATCGTTACAGTGTCCGAATGGACGTAACTCCTCGCGAACTCCGTGATGTCGAGATCCGCGAAGCGTTTCGCGGTTACAACCGGGACGAAGTCAACGACCTGCTCGAGCGGGCCGCCGTCGCCATCGAAGGCATGAGCGAGAAGGTGCGCGTGCTCACCGAGCGGTTGAGCACGCAGGGCGAGTCGTCCGGTGGTGCGAGCGGCAGTTCGCGCGGTGAGACGGAAGACATGTTGCACCGCACGCTGCTCCTCGCGCAGCGCGCGTCCGACGAAGCGATCGCGGAGGCGCAGGAGAAGGCGGCCGCGATGGTCGAGGACGCGGAGACCCGCAGTCGGCGCATGCTCGCCGATGCGGCGATCGAAGCGCGCCGCACGACCGAGTCGGAACGGCACCGCCTCGAGCACGAGATCAAGGAGCTGCAGGCGCGCCGTGAGCTGTTGAGCACCGACGTCGACGGGCTCGAGCACTTCGAGACCGAGTACCGCGCCCGTCTCACGACCGCGATGGAAGCCGACCTGCACGCGATCGAACGCGACCTCGAATCGATCCGCGTGCGTTCGGCCGCCGCGCCGGGCGAGCGTCCGACGTTCAACGACGACGAAACGATCGACCCCGCGACGATGGAAGTCGACGTGCGCGCGTATCTCGACGACAAGGCGCGTCCGCTCGTCGGCTCGGGCGGCGGCGGACCGAACGACAGCGAAGCGGAACCCGCGCCGACCGCGTCCGCGCCGACCGCGTCCGCGCCGAGCGACGTTGTCACTGCGAGCGCGGACACGCCGACGCCGGACACGGGCGACACGGGCGCCGTCGATGGCGACGGCGACGGCGACGGCACGACGATCGATCTCTTCGGTGAGGAGCAGGCCGCGAGCGAAGCCGCCGCGCTCGACGACGACTCGTTCTTCGCGTCATTGCGCGACGCGGTGCGCGACGACGCACCGCTCGGTCCCCGCGACGACTCCGAGCGCGCGTTCTTCGATCAGGACGACTCGAAGGACGCGCCGACGTTCCGCGAAGCCTTCAAACGCCGGCGCTGACGGTCGGGATCGCAGGCTCGCCCGACTGACGCCTCAGCCTCCGAGCGAGGGCGCGCTGCTCGCTTCGCTCGCGCGCGGATGCGGGAACCGTTGCTTCGTATCGGCTCCGTCAGACCTTCTGCAGGGCGATGGCGAGGGGCTGGCCGTCGATGACGGCGTCGTCGTCGGGGCCGCCGGACTCGGCGATCTGGAGGTCGACCGCGAGCACCTCCCCCGCGATCCACCCGGCGTGCGTCCGGAGGGCGTCGGCGAGCTTGCCGCCGACGTACAGCGTGAGCCGGATGCGGTCGGCGAGGTCGAGGCGGTCGGCCTTGCGCCGGTCGTTCACGAGCCGCACGACTTCGCGGGCCGCGCCCTCGGCGCGGAGGGCGTCGTCGAGCGTGAGGTCGAGGGCGACCGCGAGCTCGCCGTCCTGCGCGAGCGTGAGGTCCTCGTGCTGCTGGGCGCGCACGACGAGGTCGTCGGGACCGAGCGTCACCGTCTGACCGTCGACGTCGAGCGTCACCGAACCTTCCTCGTCGAGCGCGCGGCGCACGGCGGCGCCGTCGAGCGCGACGACGAGCTCGCGCACGCGCGGTAGGAGCTTGCCGAGCCGCGGACCGAGCGCCTTGAAGTTCGGCACGACGGTGTAGTCGAGGAGCCCCTCGAGCGAAGCGACCGTCTCGACCTGCTTCACGTTGAGCTCGGTCGCGATCTCGGCGACGACTTCGTCGCGCAACCGCACGTGCGACGGCAGCACCACGAACGCGCGCGGCAGCGGCTGCCGGGTACCGATGCGCGCGTCGACGCGCGCCGATCGCCCCAGCGACGTGACCGCGCGCGCGAGATCCATCTCCGCGTCGAGGGTCGGGATGCGCCGGCTCGCGTCGGCGACCGGCCAGTCGGCGAGGTGCACGGACTCGGAGGTCGACGCGAGGTTCGCGTACATCTCGTCGGCGACGAACGGGCAGTACGGCGCGAGCAGCAACGTGACCGTGCGCAGGCATTCGTGCAACGTCGTGTGCGCGGCGGGGTCGGACGACTTCCAGAAGCGCGGGCGCGAGCGGCGTACGTACCAGTTCGACAGCTCGCTCACGAACTCTTCGAGCGCCTGCGCGCCGCTCAGCGCGTCGAACGACGAGAGCGCGTCGGTCACCGCAGTGACGGTCGCGTCGAGACGCGACCGCACCCAGCGGTCGAGCACGTGCGTCGGATCGGCTACCGCGGCGTCGGACGCCTCGGGCTCCCAACCGTCGAGTCGCGCGTACGTGACGAAGAACGAGTAGGTGTTCCAGAGCGTGATGAGGAAACGCCGCGTCGACTCGTCGATGTTGTCGACGTTCACGCGCCGAGGCACCCACGGTGAGCCGACGGAGAACATGTTCCAACGCAGTGCGTCGGCGCCCCGGCTCTCGAGGATCGTGCGCGGGTCGATGACGTTCCCGCGCGACTTCGACATCTTCTGGCCGTCCTGGTCGAGCAGCAGCCCGAGGCACACGACGTTGCGGTACGGCGTGTGCCCGAACACGAGCGTGTTCACCGCGAGCAGCGAGTAGAACCAACCGCGCGTCTGGTCGATCGCCTCGCAGATGAAGTCGGCGGGGAAGCGCCGCTCGAAGACATCGCTGTTCTCGAACGGGTAGTGGAACTGCGCGGCGGGCATCGAGCCCGAGTCGAACCACGCGTCGAGCACCGGCTCGATGCGGAACGCGCGACCACTGCAGTCGGGACACGTGATGACGACGTCGTCGACGTAGGGGCGGTGCAGGTCGAGTCCCGACAGGTCGCTGTCGGCGAGCTTTGCGAGCTCGGCGACGGAACCGACGCAGGTGTCGTGGCCGCAGTCCTTGCAGCGCCAGACCGGGATCGGCGTACCCCAGTAGCGATCGCGCGAGAGGGCCCAGTCGACGTTGTTCTCGAGCCAGTTGCCGAAGCGGCCGTGCTTGATGTGCTCGGGATGCCAGCCGATGCTCTCGTTCTCGCGCAGGAGGTCGGCGCGGTGGGCCGACGTGCGCGCGAACCACGTGGGCTTCGCCCAGTAGATCAGCGGGGTGCTACAGCGCCAGCAGTGCGGATACGAGTGCGTGTAGTCGACTGCGGCGACGAGCCGGCCGCTCGCGCCGAGCTCCTCGATGAGCGCCGGATCCGCGTCCTTCACGAACGTGCCGCGGTGTTGCGGGACGCGTGCGTCGAAACGCGCGTCGGGCCCGACCGGATTGAGAACGGGAAGGTGCTCGACGACGGCGACCTCGCGGTCGATCTCGCCGAACGCGGGTGCGAGATGCACGATGCCGGAACCGTCGTCGACGGTCACGAAATCGGCGGCGACGACGCGGTTCGCGTCCGCTTCGATCGGCAGCACGGTGAACGGCCGCTCGTAGTGCAGCCCGACGAGGTCGCTCACCGCGACCGTCTCGACGCGGTCGACGCCTTCGCCGAGCACCGCGTCGACGCGTGCGGACGCGAGCACGAGATCGCGACCACCCTGCGGGTCGCGCACGCGCACGTACTCGACGTCCGGGCCGACGGCCGCGGCGACGTTCGAGATCAGCGTCCACGGCGTCGTCGTCCACACGACGAGGTCGAAGTCGCGATCGACGACGGGGAAGCGCACGTAGACCGACGGCTCGGTCACGTCGCGGTACGCGTCGGGCTGACCGAGCTCGTGGCTCGAGAGCGCGGTGCCGCAGCGGCCGCAGTAGGGGACGACCTTGTCGCCCTCGTAGATGTCGCCCTGCTCCCACATACGGTGGAAGAGCCACCACACGGTCTCGATGAACTCGTTGTCGAGCGTCCAGTACGCGTTCGCGGTGTCGAGCCACATCCCGATGCGGCTGGTGAGGCTGCCCCAGTCCTCGACGTAGCGGTGCACCGACTCCCGGCAGCGCTGGTTGAACGCCTCGATGCCGAAGTCCTCGATCTGGTGCTTGCTCGTGAGGCCGAGCTCCTTCTCGATCTCGACCTCGACGGGCAGGCCGTGGCAGTCCCAGCCGCCCTTCCGCGCGACGTGGTGGCCCTGCATCGTGCGGAACCGCGGGAAGACGTCCTTGAAGAGGCGGGCCCAGACGTGGTGGATGCCCGGGCGCCCGTTCGCGGTGGGCGGGCCTTCGTAGAAGACCCATTCCGACGAGCCCTCGCGGCGGCGGAGGCTCTCGGCGAACACGTCGTGCTCCCGCCAGCGCGTCAACACCTCGTGCTCGAGCGCGACGAGGTCGAACGGGCCGACGGGCTGGAACATGACCGCAGGTTAGAACGCGACCGTCCCGCTCCCGGAGATCGTTCCGGCCGCGATCGCGGCCCGCTCGGCAGGCTCCGAAGCGCTCGCGGTACTCTCGCCGCCCCCGTCCGGCTCGCCCTCTGGAGAGTCTGCAGTGCTGCTCGACTTGCCGCGCCGTTCTCGTGTTCTCACCGCGCTCGCTGCCGCCGGCGCGCTCGCCGTCGCGTCGTTCACCGTCGCGCTCGGCGCCGCGCCCGCCGCGAGCGCGTCGACCCGTGCGACCGCGACTCCCGCCGCCGCGCCGACCGCGGCGTCGACGACCGTCGCCGGCGACGGCACCGTGCTCGCGTTCGGCGCCGCCGGCTTCTACGGATCGACGAGGAACCTGCGCCTCGCGCAGCCACTCGTCGGCTCCGCGCCGACGCCGTCCGGTCACGGCTACTGGCTCGTTGCGTCGGACGGCGGTGTCTTCTCCTACGGCGACGCGCGCTTCCACGGCTCGACCGGCGCGATCCACCTGAACCGGCCGATCATCTCGATGTCGTCGACGCCGAGCGGCAACGGCTACTGGCTCGTTGCCTCCGACGGTGGTGTGTTCTCGTTCGGCGACGCGCGCTTCTTCGGCTCGATGGGCGCGACGCACCTCAATGCGCCGATCATCGCGATGACGCCGACGCCGACAGGGAACGGCTACTGGTTGCTCGCGTCCGACGGTGGGGTGTTCTCGTTCGGCGACGCGCACTTCTTCGGATCGACCGGCGCCATCCACCTGAACCAGCCGGTCGTCGGCATGGCCGCGACGCCGGGCGGCCACGGCTATTGGCTCGTCGCGCGCGACGGCGGCATCTTCTCCTACGGCGACGCGCACTTCTTCGGATCGACCGGTGCGATGCACCTGAACCAGCCGGTGATCGGCATGGCCGCCGCGTACACGGGTGCGGGCTACTGGCTCGCGGCGCGCGACGGCGGTGTCTTCTCGTTCGGCAACGCGCCGTTCCAGGGCAGCGGCGTCGGCCACGTCTCCGCGCTCGACCAGGTGATCCAGATCACGGGTCTGCAGCACGCGCTCGGTTACCGCATGCTCGCGGTTCCGCTGCCGTTCGACACGCCGTTGCTGTCACCCGGAGCGAGCGGCGCCGCGGTCGTCGCGCTGCAACAGCATCTGCTCGCGCTCGGCTACTGGCTCGACGGGGCGACGGGGTCGTACGGCGCGACCACGCAGCAAGCCGTCTACGCGTTCCAGAAGGTCGAGGGCCTGCCCCGCTCCGGCGTCGTCGACATCCAGACGAGTCAGCGGCTCAAGACCGCGACGCGGCCCACGCCCCGCTCGACGTCGGGGTACGTCGCCGAGGTCGACCTCGCGCACCAGGTGATCATCATCGAGAACAACGGCGTCACGCTGTGGGTGATCAACACGTCGACCGGCTCGGGGAACGCCTACACGCTCGACGGGGTGCGCTACACCGCGCAGACACCGCTGGGTCACTTCACGGTGTTCCGCGCCATCGACGGTCCCCACATGTCGCCGCTCGGTGAGCTGTTCCGGCCGCGGTACTTCACGGCGACCGGCATCGCCTTCCACGGATCGCCGTCGATCCCGCCGTATCCGGCGTCCCACGGCTGCGTACGCATGTCGAACCCGGCGATCAACTTCATCTGGGCCGCCAACATCCTGCCCTTCGGCACCGCGGTCTGGGTGTACTGACGACCGCGCTCCGCGCGCTGCGGGAAGGCGCGCGACCCCACATGAGCATGGCTACAATCCCGCGCCCTGCCGGGCTGGCCGCGGGTCGCGCCGCGAGCGCCGAGGGAGAGGGAGTTCGCTGATGGCCAAGGAAACGCGCACGACCGGGGCGACCGCATCGGGACGCCGGACGAGCGCCGTCTCCAAGGCGGCGAAGGTGGCGGCGAAGCCGGCGCGCACGGTCGCCAAGGCGGCCGCGGCGGCCAAGCGGGTCGTGAAGCCCGCAAAGGTGGCCCCGAAGAAGAACGCCAAGCCGGCGGCGAAGACCGCCTCGAAGGCGACCAAGTCGCGGAAGTTGCCCGCCGCGAAGCCGTCGAAGCCCGCGAAGAGCGCGGCCAAGGCCACGAAGGCGCCGCCGAAGAAGGCGGCGCCGGTCAAGGCGGCCGCGAAGAAGGCCCCGGCGAAGGCGCCGGCCAAGGCCGCGGCGAAGGCGCCCGCGAAGAAGGTCACGACGAAGGCGCCGGTCAAGGCCAAGGCGAACGAGAAGGCGCCGGCGCCCGCGAAGAAGCCCGTCGCCGTGAAGCCGGCCAAGCCCGCGTTGGTTCCGAAGCCGGCCCCGAGCCGTCCGGTGCTGTCGGAGGTCGTCGCCCGCAAGCACCGCACCCCCGCGGTCGCCGCGAGCACGATGGAACGGCTGAAGGTGCTGCTGCTCGAGGAGCTCGGTCATCACACTCGTCAGGCCGAGGGCCTGCTCGCCGACGCCGATGCGCTGGCCAACGAGCGCGAGCCCGGCGACACGCAGTTCGACGAGGAGTCGGGCGAGGGCGACACGCTGAGCGTCGAGCGCGAGCGCGATCTCGCGCTGTCGAACGCGGCGCGCCAGACGGTCGACGAGATCGAGAAGGCGCTCGCGCGCATGGAGGACGGCACCTACGGCTACTGCGAGGTGTGCGGTGACCGCATCCCGGTGCCCCGACTCGAGGCGATCCCGTGGGCCGACCAGTGCGTGAAGTGCAAGTCGCGGGGAGAGCGGCGACGCTGAGCGGTGCCGGCCGGCCGCACCCGCCGGACGCGGACGCGCCGCCGGCGTCGTACCGGCGGGTCGCGTGGATCGGTGCGTTCGTCGCGTTGATCGTCGCGGCGGATCAGGTGACGAAGAGCATCGCGGTCGCGCGGTGGTCGTTCGAGCCCCACGAGATCGTCGGCAGCCACGTGCAACTGCTCGTGACGCGCAACTCCGGCAGCGCGTTCAGCCGGTTCCAGAACCTCACGCCGGTGCTCGCGCTCGGCGCGCTCGTCATCGCGATCGTGCTCGCGCGCGCGGCGCGTCGTGAGTCGGACCGCGTCACGCTGTGGGCGCTCGTGCTGCTGCTCGGCGGCGCGCTCGGCAACCTCGGCGACCGGATCGCGCGTTCGCCGGGCTTCTTCCGCGGGCACGTGGTCGACTTCGTGCAGGTCGGATGGTGGCCGGTGTTCAACCTCGCCGACTCGTGCGTGACGATCGGCGCGGTGCTGCTCGTCCTGCGCGCGTTGTTCCCGCCGCGTGCGGTATCCGATCTCTCCGATCCCCCCGATCCGTCCTCGCCTTCTGCTCCGGCGGCGGCGTGACCGAGGTCGTCGTTCCCGACGAGCTCGCGGGGGAGCGCGTCGACCGGGTCGTCGCCCTGCTCACGGGATGGAGCCGGGCCGACGTGCAGACGCTGCTCGAATCGGGCGACATCGTCGTCGGCGGTGCGCGTGTCCCGAAGAGCCGGCGGGTCGAATCGGGCGACGTCATCGAGGTGCGCGGTGAACCCGCCGTCGACGCGCTGCCGGAAGCGGAAGCGGTCGACGTCGTCGTCGCGCACGAAGACGCCGACGTGATCGTCGTCGCGAAGCCGGTCGGTCTGGTCGTGCATCCGGGTGCCGGGAACGAGCACGGCACGCTCGTGTCGGGATTGCTCGCGCGCTATCCCGAGATCGTCGACGTCGGCGATCGCACGCGACCGGGCATCGTGCACCGGCTCGATCGCGAGACGAGCGGGTTGTTGGTCGTCGCGCGTTCGGCGCGCGCGTACGACTCGCTGGTGGAGCAGCTCGCAGGGCGCAGCGTCGAGCGCGTGTACGACGCGCTGGTGTGGGGCGTGCCCGACGCGCGCCGCGGTGTCGTCGACGCGCCGATCGGGCGTTCGGAAGCGCGACGCACGCGCATGGCCGTGCGCGCGGAGGGTCGCGCCGCGCGCACCGCGTACGACGTCGAGCAGACCTGGTCGACGCCGGTCGTCGCGCGCCTGTCGTGCCGGCTCGAGACCGGGCGCACGCACCAGATCCGTGTGCACATGGAGGCGATCGGTCATCCGATCGTCGGCGACGCGACCTATCGCGGCGTGCGCGACTCGATCCCGCTGCGCCGGCCGTTCCTCCACGCGACCCGGCTCGCGTTCGACCACCCCGCGACCGGAGAGCGGATCTCGTTCGACGACCGGTTGCCGCCCGACCTCACCGGCGTTCTCGCTGCGCTCGGTCCGCCCGACTGATTCTGGTCGCGCTCGCTGAGCTCGCCGCTCCGTGACGCGGGATGGGAGTGGGCGTGGTCGCGCTGCTCGCGTCGCTCGCGCGCTCGGCCACTCACGCGCTCACGCGTGTCCCTTGCGGGTGCGGACGACGAGGTCGGCGAGGGTGAAGCGGTCGAGGACCTTGCGGGTCTCCTCCGACAGCTCGACCCAGACCTCTTGGAGGACGCAGTGGCCCTCGCAGTGGTCGTGGTCGTCGACGAGCGCGGGCTGCGGGCCCTCGACCGCGGCGACGACGTCGGCGAGCGTGATCTCCGCCGGTGTGCGGGCGAGCACGTAGCCGCCGCCCACCCCGCGCTTGGAGCGCACGAGCCCCGCACCCTTCACCGAGAGCAGGATCTGCTCGAGGTACGGCTGGGGCAGCCCCGTGCGTTCGGCGATCTCCTTCACCGACGTCGGCCGTTCCTCGCCGTGGAGTGCGAGCGACAGCAGCGCGCGGGCCGCATAGTCGCTGCGAGTGGAGACCTTCACCGCCCCATCGTAGAGAACGCCATCCGGGATTGGCGCCGGGCCGGTCGCTCGAACCCGTACTCTGCGGCCCATGGAGCCGGTGGCGGGCGCACCTGTCCTCCCGCAGCTCGACGGAGCATCGGTGGCCGGGCTGATCCCCGCGCTCGTCGGCGGCCGTCCCGCTCCGTGGTTGCCCGAGCCGGTGCGCGACGCGAAGTGTGTCGTGCTCCTCGTCCTCGACGGGCTCGGCGCGAACGAGGTCGAGGCGCGCCCGGACGTGCTGCGCGAGCTCTCGGCGATGGAGGGTGGTCGCATCACGACCGTCGTGCCGTCGACGACCGCGACCGCGCTCACGTCGATCGCGACCGGGCTCGCGCCCGCGCAGCACGGAGTCGTCGGCTTTCGCATGCTGGTCGACGGCGACGTGCTCAACGTGCTGCGGTGGCAGTCGAGCGCGCGCCGCGCGCCCGATCCGTTCACCGTGCAGCGGCACGACGCGTTCCTCGGCCGTTCGGTGCCGGTGGTGACGCGACTCGAGTTCCGCGACACCGGCTTCTCCGACGCGCACCTCCGCGGCTCGATCTTCATCGGGTGGAAGACGGTCGCGACGCTCATCGAGCACTGCCGGTTGCTCGCGCTCGCGGGCGAGAAGTTCGTGTACGCCTACTACCCGGGTGTCGACGAGGTCGCGCACGCGTACGGGCTGCACGACACCTTCTACGCGCGCGAGCTCGCGACCGCGGATGCGCTCGTCGGCGCGCTCCTCGACGCGCTGCCGTCCGACACCGCGCTCCTCGTGACCGCGGACCACGGACAGGTGCACCTCGAGCCCGAGTCGTGGATCGAGATCGACGAGCTGCACCCGATGATCGACAAGCAGGCGGGCGACGGTCGGTTCCGCTACCTCTACGCGAAGCCGAACCAAGCGCGCGACCTGGTCGCCGCCGCGCACGAGAAGCTCGACGACGTCGCGTGGGTGCTCAGCCGCAAGGAGCTGCTCGAGGCGGGTTGGCTCGGCACCGGCGCGACCGGCAGCATCCCCGGCCGCCTCGGCGACGTCGTGCTCGCGGCCCGCGAGCCCGTCGCGTTCGTCGACCCGGCGCTGCCGCGCGAACGGTCGCTGCGCTCGGCCCACGGCAGCCTCACCGCCCAGGAGATGTGGGTGCCGCTGCGCGCGGCGCGGGGCCGGGCGAACTGATCCTTCTCGCTCGCTCCGCTCTCGCCTTCGGCCGCGTGGGAGGCAGGTCGTCCGTTGCCCTGCCGTCGGCGCGCGCCTAGGCTCGAATCACACGCCTGTAGTTATCCCCAAGCGGTGGATAACTCGGCGGGAGCGGAGATCTCGAGGGAGCGGTAGTCCGGCCGTCATGCCCAAATCGTTCGTCCATCTGCATCTCCACACCGAGTACTCGATGCTCGACGGGGCCTCGCGGATCGGCGACGTCATCCGGGCCGCGGTCAGCGACGGCCAACCCGCGGTCGGCATCACCGACCACGGGAACATGTACGGCGTCCTCGACCTCTACCGCGCCGCGCGCGAGGCGGGGATCACGCCGGTGCTCGGCATGGAGGCGTACTTCACCGACGGCTCGCGCTTCGACCGTCCGAAGCGGTCCGAGCACGAGATCTACCACCTCACGCTGCTCGCGGAATCGAACATCGGCTACCACAACCTGATCCAGGTCAGCAGCGCCGCGTATCTCGACGGCTACTACTACAAGCCGCGCACCGACTGGGAGCTGTTCGAGCGTCACCACGAGGGATTGATCGCGACGACGGGCTGCCTCGGTGGTCTCGTTCCGCAGCTCATCCTGAACGGGCAGGAGAAGGAGGCGCTCGAGGCCGCCTCGCGCTTCCAGGACATCTTCGGCAAGGACAACTTCTTCGTCGAAGTGCAGGATCACGGGCTCGACGACGACGCGCGCGTGAGCAAGCCGTTGCTCGACATCGCACGCGCGATCGGCGCGCCGCTGCTCGCGACGAACGACAGCCACTACACCGAGGCGAACGAAGCGGAAGCGCACGACGCGTTGCTCTGCGTGCAGACCGGCGCGCTCATGAGCGACACGAACCGCTTCCACTTCGAAGGCAACGACTTCTACATCAAGAGCGCGGCCGAGATGCGCCACGTCTTCCGAGACCTTCCCGAATCGTGCGACAACACGCTGCTCGTCGCGGAGCGTTCCAACACCGAGATCTCGTTCGGCAACGACGTGCTGCCGTCGTTCCCCGTGCCGCAGGGGCACGACGAGGACTCCTACCTGCGCGAGCTGTGCTTGGAGGGTGCGAAGGATCGCTACGGGCAGTCGCCACCGCTGCACGTGCTCGAGCGGCTCGAGTACGAGCTCGGCGTCATCAAGACGATGGGGTTCTCGGCGTACTTCCTCGTCGTCTGGGACCTCGTGCGCTACGCGAAGTCGCACGGCATCCGCGTCGGTCCCGGACGGGGGAGCGCCGCGGGTTCGTGCGTCGCGTACTGCCTGCGCATCGTCGACATCGACCCGATCAAGTACGACCTGCTCTTCGAGCGCTTTCTCAACCCGGGCCGCAAGCAGATGCCCGACATCGACATGGACTTCGAGGCGCGCTACCGCGGCGAGATGATCCGCTACGCGGCGCAGCGCTACGGCGCGGATCACGTCGCGCAGATCGTCACCTTCAGCACGATCAAGGCGCGCGCCGCGGTACGCGACGCCGCGCGGGTGCTCGGCTATCCGTACGGCCTCGGCGACAAGGTCGCGAAGCTCATGCCCCCGCTCATCATGGGGCGCGACACGCCGCTGCGCGCGTGCTTCGAAGAGGAGCCGAAGTTCGCCGACGGCTTCAAGATGGCCGGCGAGCTGCGCGATCTCTACGAGGTCGATCCCGACGCGCGGCGCGTCCTCGACGTCGCGCGCGGGCTCGAAGGGCTCCGGCGTCAGGACGGCATCCACGCCGCCGCGGTCGTCATCACGCGCGATCGCCTTACCGAGTACCTGCCCGTGCAACGCAAGCCGGAGCCGGGCACACCGATCGAGGAATCGCCGATCGTCACGCAGTACGAGATGCACGGCGTCGAGGAGCTCGGGCTCCTCAAGATGGACTTCCTCGGCCTCCGCAACCTCGACGTCATCTCGATCGCGGTCGCCCTCATCGAGCAGTCGACCGGCGTCAAGGTCGACGTCGACTCGATCGACATCGAGGACGTGGCCACCTTCGAGCTGCTGCGCCGCGGTGACACGATTGGTGTGTTCCAGCTCGAGGGCGGGCCGATGCGCGCGCTGCTCCGCGCGGTCGCGCCCACCACGTTCGAGGACCTTTCCGCCGTCGGCGCCCTCTACCGACCCGGTCCGATGGCGCAGAACTGGCACACCGAGTACGCCGAGCGCAAGAACGGGCGCCGGCCCGTGAAGTACGACCACCCGGACCTCGAAGAGGTGCTCGCGCCGACGTACGGGCTCGTCGTGTACCAGGAACAGCTCATGCACGTGTCGCAGAAGCTGGCCGGGTACTCGCTCGAAGAGGCCGACAACCTGCGGAAGGCGACCGGCAAGAAGATCCGCGAGATGATCGCGAAGGAACGCACGAAGTTCGTCGAGGGCTGTGTGCGCAACGGCCACACCGCAGACTTCGCGGAGGCCTACTTCGACAAGATCGAGCCCTTCGCCGACTACTCGTTCAACAAATCGCACACCGTCGCGTACGGGCTCGTCACGTACCAGACCGCGTTCCTCAAGGCGAACTATCCGATCCAGTACTTCGCCGCGCTGCTCACGAGCGTCAAGACGAACCTCGACAAGGCCGCGGTGTATCTGAACGAGTGTCGGCAGATGGACGTGCCGGTCCTCATCCCCGACGTCAACGAGTCCGAGAGCGATTTCGGTGTGCGCCTCGATCCCGCGATCGGGGCGGGCGGCGCGATCCGCTTCGGACTCTCGGCGGTGCGGAACGTCGGCGAGGGGGTCGCCGAGCTCATCCTGGTTGCGCGCCGCGAGGGCGAGCCCTTCACCGATTTCTACGACTTCTGCGAACGTGTCGACCCGCTCGCGCTGAACAAGCGCACGATCGAGTCGTTGATCAAGGCCGGCGCGTTCGACGCGCTCGGCCATCCGCGCCAGGGACTGCTGCTCGTGTTCGAGCAGATCGTCGACCGCATCCTCAAGCGCCGCCGCGAGCGCGACCAGGGCACGCTGTCGTTCTTCGACCTCGCGCCCGAGGCCGCCGGCGGTACCGAGGTCTTCGACGAACGCCTGCCGATCCCCGACGTCGAGTTCGACAAGGGACAGCAGCTCGCGTTCGAGAAGGAGATGCTCGGGCTGTACGTGTCGGACCATCCGCTGCTCGGCGCGCGACGCGTGCTCTCGCGCCTCGCCGACTGCACGATCGCGGAGTTGCTCGAGCTCGACGACGGATCGATGCGCGTCGTCGCCGGCATCGTGAGCGGGCTCAACCGGAAGTACACGAAGCGCGGCGACCTCATGGCGACGCTCGTGCTCGAGGATCTCGGCGCGACCGTCGAGGTGATGGTGTTCCCGAAGACGATGCAGCAGTACGGCGAGCTGCTCGCGTCCGACGCGATCATCACGATCAAGGGGCGCGTCGACGGGCGCGAGGACACGCCGAAGATCATCGCGATGGAGATCACCCGGCCCGAGATCGTGCTCGACTCGGGGCCGACCGTGCGGTTACGCGTGCGGCCGGGTGTGCTCACCGGGCCGAAGGTCGACCGTTTGCACGAGATCCTGCGCGCGCACCCCGGCGACAGTCCCTTCTTCGTGCACCTCGTGAGCGCGGAGAAGGAGACGGTGCTGAAGCTCGGCGACGAGTTCGCGTGCGATCCTCGCACCGACCTGTTCGCCGAGCTGCGTATCGCGTTCGGCCCCGACTGCATCGCGTAATTGTCGGTCGCGCTCGCTGCGGGCCCGGATACCCGGCCCGCGAGCGCTCGCCGCTCGTGCGAGCTTGTTGCGCTCCTCCGTCGCTCCCCTCGCCGCGTGGGAGCGAGTTGGTTGGATGCGTCGACGCTGCGCGCGCCTTCGGACTACCGCTTGCGGAGCTCGATGAGGAAACGCTGCGCGTGGGACGTGAACACCCCGTCGTCGCGTATCCGCGCGTGCAGGTCCACGAGTCGATCGCGGTACCGCTCCACGGTGAAGTCGGGCACGGTCCAGATGACCTTGCGCAGGAAGTAGACGACGGCGCCGACGTCGGAGAAGTCGACTCGCAGCGACACCTGTCGAAGGTCGACGAGCTCGAGCCCGTTCGCAGCGGCCTCGGCGACCGCGCGTTCCGGAGCGCGGGCGTCGCCCGGCTGCTGCGGACCCATGACGAACTCCGTGAGCTCGCGGTTCGTTTCCGGCCCGACGTGTTGCGCGAAGTAGTGGCCGTCGCGGTCGAGGACGCGCGCGACCTCGTCCCAGCGAGTCATCACGGGATGGCGCGAGATGACGAGGTCCAAGGCACCCGAACCGAACGGCAGCGGGCCGTCGTCGGTCGCGGCCGCGACGGTTCCGCGGAACCGCTTCAGCCGCTCCGTCGCGAGCGCGCGGTTCGGTGCCCACGATTCGGTCGCGGCGATCGTGCCCGGACGCTGCGTCGCGCGGTCGAGAACCTCGGCGAACACCTCGGCCCCACCGGTCTGCACATCGAGCACGGCGCGTGCGCGCTCGAGTCGCGGCACGACCATGCGCGTGTAGCCCCACGGCGGTCGCTCCTCGGTGGCCCGACCGTCGAGCCACGAGAAGTCCCATCCCTCGATCGGCGCGCGCTCGGCCGCCGTGATCAGCTCGTCCGGATCGTTGGGCACGAGCCGAGCATGGCAGCCGAGCGACGCGCGCAGTCGGTTAGAGGTTGAAGGCCTTCGCCATGCTCTTCGCCGTGACCGCCTTGGCGAGCGGCGGCACGCCGAGCAGATCCTCCGTCGTGCGCAGCAGCGAGTAGTGGTTGAAGAGCTTCGCCGACTTGGTCCCGGCCTTCGTGCTGGGGCTGGCCACGATCGCCGCGATGTGGCAGCCGATGTCGGTCGTGTTCCGCGCGCAGTCGTTGCTCGTGCCGCCCTCGCCCTCGTCCCACGTCAGCACGACGGCGGTGGTCCCGGCCGCGTACGCGGGGCTGTCGAAGATCGCTTGGAGGTTCGTCGACAACCATGCGTCGCCGGTGGCCACGCCCGCGTTGTGCGTGTCATCGACGAGGTTGGGCGTGATGAACGAGAACGCCGGCAACGTGTTGTTCGCGAGGTCGGTCGACAGGCTCGTGTAGGGGACGTCGTTGGTCGAGCATCCGCTCAGCGTCCGGAAGTACGGCGGCGGGTTGTGGCGCACCGCGTAGTTGCCGCTGTTGGTGACGGAGCAGTTCGAGGGCATCGACTCCTCGTACGCCTTCCACGACGACACCTGCCCGAAGATGCTCGGCGCGGCCGTGCGGCAGGTCTTCGACACCGTGCAGTCCGACGCGAACTTGTTCCTGACCGTCGTCATCGGCAGTCCGCTCGTCGCGGCGATGTAGTTGGGAAGGCTCGGGTGCGTGATGTTGTGGTAGTTCGTCGCGAGGCCGCACTCGTTCGCCAGCGTGTTCGCGTAGGGCGCGTCGGGCGACCCGATAATCGTGTCGTAGCTGTGGTTCTCCATGAAGACCCAGATGACGTGCTGGTAGACCGGCGCGATCCGGGTCTGACCGCACGGCGACGAGGCCGTCGGCCGGGCGCCGGCGACGGCCGGCGTCGCGACGCCGAGTCCCATGAGGGCGAGGCACACACAGAGCAGCAGCGACTTCCGTTTCACGACATTGACCCCCGTTTGGCTGGCGATCCCCACCGCTGACCCCATCCTGCCTGATCGGGGTGCGCTGCGCCCGCGGGTCCGGCGGGGCCGGCGCGCCGCTCAGGCCTTGGCGATGATCTCCTCGGAGAAGCGGCCGAGGTTGGTCTGCAGCGAGTCGAGGTCGAAGCCGAGCGGCGGGATCGTGTAGCGCGCGACGCCGAGGTCGGCCGCGCGCTTCACCGAGTCGAGGTCGAGCCCGCCGCCGCTCGTGACCTCGATGGCGTCGGCATCGCGACCCGCGTCGCGCGCCGACGCACGCATCACGTCGAGCAGCTCTTCGAGTCCGTTGCCGGGACCGCGGCCGGGAAAGAAGCCGTCGCCGATGCGCCCGGCGCGACGCGCTGCGGGCTCGGAGTGACCGCCGACGTGGATCGGCACGGTCGCGCCGTTCGCGGGTTTCGGGTACGAGTTGAGCTCCGCGAAGTTCGTGAACTCGCCGGAGTACGCAGTGCTCTCCTCCCGCCAGACCCGGCGCAACACGTCGACGTACTCGTCGGTGCGCGCGCCGCGTCGTTCGAACGGAATGCCGAGCGCGTCGAACTCCTCACGCAGCCAGCCCACGCCGATGCCGAGATCGACGCGCCCGCGCGACAACCGGTCGAGCGTCGCGACTTCCTTCGCGAGCACGAGCGGATTGCGCTGCGGAAGGATCAGGATCCCGGTGCCGAGCCGGATGTTCGTGGTCGCGGCGGCGACGTACGCGAGCCAGATCAGCGGATCGGTGATCGCGACCTGCTCGCCGCCGGGCATCTTGCCGTCGGGCGAGTACGGATACGGCGACGAGTAACCGCTCGGGACGACGACGTGCTCGACCGTCCAGAGCGACTCGAAGCCGAGCTGCTCGCACAGCTGCGCGAGGGGCGCGGCGCGCTCGGGGTCACCGAGCGGACCGGCATTGGCGAACGCAAGACCGAATTTCATGCGGCGAAAGCTACTGACCGACCTCCGCACAAAGGAAACGCTCCGGCCGATTCGGCCGGAGCGTCTCGAGATCGGGGTCGATCGCGCCACCGGGCGCGTCCGGAGCCGTCAGCTGCGCGGTCAGGGCCGCTGCATCGGTCGAGGGCTCGTGCGTGTCACGCGACGGCGACCGACCCGGTGACTCTCCGGTGGACTGTCCTCGCTCATGCGCACCTCCTGGTGTGCTTCGCTCGACGACTGTAGGCCCGCGTTCGCGGGCGCGGAAGAGGGTCCGTCCGGCCGGCTCGACCGGCGCTCAGCTCGTCACGGTGAAGTCGGTGTGCATTCCGCTCTTGAAGTGCGACGTCGAGCCGTCGACACGGTTGCAGAACAGCACGTACTTGCCCGCCGACATGGTCACGGTGAGGGTCTTGCTCTTTCCCGGATCGATGTCCTCGACCTCGCCGAGGTGGTTCGAATCTGAGATCTTGTCCTCGTTGACCTCGCCATCGGTCTTCAGCGGCAGCGAGGCTGCGCCCGCGGCGCGGTCGACAACGAACTCGTGCGTGAACGTGCCGTTGTTCGTGACCTTGAAGGTCACTTTGCCGGCGGCGACGCTGGTCGCGTCCGGGATGATCTTGTAATCCACCTCCGAGACGTTGACCTTCTTCCCGCTGCTTCCGCCCCCGCAGCCGGCCAGCGCGCCGGTCGCGATGGCCAGGAGGAGCGCGGCAGACCACACACCGAGACGAGTTGTCATTGCTCGACCACCTTTCCGTTGCTCTCCGGCGGTGGAGCTCCCGACACGGAATTCTCGGGAGGTCCACCGCCGGCTCTCAGAAACCTCTCATACCTCGTACCCGGCCGGGCGAGGGCGCACTCGGTTTCTCGAGATCGCCCCCGGCCCTGCCTCCGGTGGGTGCTGCGAGGGGTCGCGGCGCTCCTATGGATCGACGCGGATCGCCCTGTGTCGCTGCGCATCGACGACCACCCGCGCACCGAGCCGATCGCGCAACGTGATCGTGAGGCGACGGACGTAGCCGATGGCCGCGAACGCGACCGCCGCGCCGCTCGACGACGGTCCCGGAGTCGCGACCGCCGAGACCAAGACGGCGACGGCAGACGCCGACTCCGCGAGGTGCGCCTCATTGCTCACACCGCACGCGCCGGCGCCCGCGGCGCCTCCGACGAATGAGATCGTGAGTACCCGCGGTTCGGTCGTGCGCTTCGCGCTCATCAGCTCCGAGCCAATCGGGCCCCTCGGCGGTTCGTAGAGCGCCGACGGAGCGACCGCGAGTACGGCCGCGGGATCCGAGACGCCTTGGAACGAGAGCAGCCACGCGGGCAGCACGAGGGCGTGGTGATCGCTTCGGAGTCGAAGCCTGCGTTCACGACGGCACTGAGACGCGAGAAGCGCACCTGGTTCCGGCGCCAAGGGGCACTCGCCGAACTCCACCTATATTTCTCCGATGCGCATCGGCATTCTGGGGGCCACCGGCCCGGCCGGTCGGGGGCTCGCCGCCCGATTGGCGAGCGTCGGCCACGAAGTGCTCTTCGGCTCCCGAGAGGTCGAGCGGGCCAAGCAGGTCGTCGAGGAGCTGCGAGTCGAGTGGGGTGACCGGGTCGCCGGCTGCATCCCTTGTGACAACGCGTGGGCCTGCGACGCGCCGGTCGTGATCCTGGCGGTGAACTCCGACTCCGCGATCTCGACGGTGAAGCAGCACGCGGGCCGGCTCGCGGGCAAGGTCGTCGTCTCGATGGCGAACCACCTCGTGCGCAACGGCAAGGAGTTCAACGCGGTCCTCCCGCCCCACGGGTCGATCGCCGCCGAGATCCAGTCGCTGCTCTGGGACTCGAAGGTCTGCACGGCCTTTCACCTCGTGCCCGCGGCCGAGTTCGGCGAGCTCGACCACGAGATGGAGAGCGACGTCGTGGTGCTCGGCGACGACGACGATGCCCGCCGCACGCTCATGGAGATCACGAGCAGCATCCCGAAGCTCCGCCCGCTCGACGGCGGGTCGCTCCAGAATGCGGTCGGCATGGAGACGTTCGCCGCGGTGCTGCTCACGATCAACGTGCGGCACAAGGGTCGGGCCAGCCTTCGTCTCATCGGTGTTTGATGGTCGCGCTCGCTGTGCTCGCCGCTCCCGACGCTTCAGCCCCCGAGTCGGGCGGGCGGCAGAGCCACCTGCCCGTTCCGGCGAGAACACGGATCTGAGTCATGAAGCTCTACGACACCTCGCGCGCGGAGGTCGTGCCGTTCGAGCCGCCGCACACGGTCCGCATGTACGTGTGCGGCATCACGCCGTACGACTCGACGCATCTCGGTCATGCCGCGACCTACCTCACGTACGACCTGCTCGTGCGCCGGCTCGAGGACCTCGGTCACGAAGTGCGGATGGTGCGCAACATCACCGACGTCGACGACTCGATTCTTCCCAAGGCGCGTGAGCTCGGTGTGCCGTACCTCGAGCTCGCCGAGGCCGAGATGGCGCGCTTCCGCTCCGACATGGACGCGCTCGACATGCGCCCGCCGCTCTCGGAGCCGCGCGCGACCGAGGCGATCGACGGCATCATCGACCTCGTCGCGCGTCTGCTCGACGGCGGGCACGCGTACGTCGCGAACGGCACCGTCTACTTCGACGTGTCGGGCTTTCCGAAGTTCGGTGCGCTCTCGCACTACTCGCGCGACAACATGGTGCGCCTCGCGCGCGAGCGTGGCGGCAACCCCGACGATCCGCACCGGCGCGCGCCGCTCGACTTCGTGCTCTGGCAACCGTCGTTGCCCGACGAGCCCTCGTGGCCGGCGCCGTTCGGTGTCGGTCGGCCCGGCTGGCACATCGAGTGCTCGGCGATGGCGATGGCCGAGCACGGTCCGACGCTCGACCTGCACGGCGGTGGTACCGACCTGATCTTCCCGCACCACGAGTGCGAGATCGCGCAGAGCGAGTCGCTCACCGGCGAACCGTGCGCACGGCACTGGATGCACTCGGCGATGGTGAGCTACGAGGGCGAGAAGATGTCGAAATCGCTCGGCAACCTCGTGTTCGTGAGCGACCTGTTGAAGCACGCCGACGCGCGCGCGGTGCGCCTTGCGTTGATGCAGCACCACTATCGCTCGGGCTTCGAGTGGTACGACTCGGAGATCGACGAGGGGAGTGCGCTGCTCAACCGGTTGCTTGCGGCCGCGGAGTGTCCCGACGGTCCCGACCCGCGGCCCTACGCGCAGCGGGTCCGGGATGCGCTCGACGACGACCTCGACGCGCCCCGTGCGCTCGAGGCGCTCGACGACCTCGCGAGCGCGGTGCTGTCGGGCGGTGACGACGCGTCGGCGCCGGTCGTGCTGCGCGAGCTCGGTGCGCTCGTGGGCGTCGACCTCACGCGACCGGCCTCGACCGCGGGCGGACCCAGCCGGGGGGCGTGACCGCGCCGGGGGAGGAAGCCGCTGCGAGCTGGGGCGGCGCGCGCTGGCGCCTCCGAGATCTCGTGCGCGGTGAACGACTGGTCGCGGCCGCGGTACTCGCGCTGTTGCTCGTGCCGTTCGCGGTCGCGCTCGCGCGCGGCTTCGCCGACGGCATCGTGCCGCGCGGCGACGCCGCGAACGTCGCGACCCGCGCCCTCGACGTCTTCAGTCACCATCCGCCGCTGACGGGACTGCCGTCGACATCCCAGATGTACGGCGACCGCATCTCGACCGATCATCCGGGACCGATCGAGTTCTACTTCCTCGCGGCGCCGTTGCGCGTGCTCGGCATGACGGCGGGTCCGCTGCTCACGGCCGCCGCGATCAACGCCGCGTGCGTGCTGCTCGCGGCGTGGACGGTGTTCCGGCGGCTCGGGTCGCGTGCCGCGCTGTGGGCCACGGTGCTGTTGCTCGCCGCGCTGTGGTCGACCGGAACCGTCATCCTCACCGACACGGTGAGCTCGAACATGGTGCTGTTTCCGACGCTCGCGGCGGCAACGCTCGCGTGGGCGGTCGCCGACGGCGACGTACGCCTGCTCCCGCTGACCGCGCTCGTCGCGAGCTACGCCGCGCAGCAGCACCTGTCGGGAACGCTCGTCGTCGCGGCGCTGGTCGCGGTCGCGCTCGCCGCGGTCGTCGTCGACACGACGCGCCGCCGTCGATCCGGTGACGCGGATGCAACCGTGTTGCTCCTGCGCTGGTCGGCCGCCGCCGCGGTCGTCGCCGCGGTCGCGTGGGTCCCGGTCGTGATCGACGAGCTGACCGGCCATCCCGGCAACCTCACCGCGATCGTCCGCTTCGCGCGCGACGGCAGCCGCCCGGCCGTCGGCGCCGGTTCCGCGATCGACCAGGTCGGCCGCGCGATCGTGCCGCCGACGGTGTTCGCGCACACCGACACGACGGGAATCTGGTTCCTCGGCTCGATCGGCCCGTTCCGCGTCGCGATCGCCGCGTTGATCGTCGTCGGGCTCGGTGTGATCGCGTGGTGGGTGCGGCGCGAGTCGCCCGCGTTGTCGCGGCTCGCGCTCGTGGCGTTGGTCGCGCTCGGCGCCGCGCTGCTCGACGGCAGCAACATCCCGCGCGGCACGGAGGCGTGGCGCGTCAACCTCTACCACTGGGTCTGGGCCGCGGTGTTCCTCACGTGGCTCGCGCTGGGCATCGCGATCGCGCGCGTCGCCGGCCGCGTGCGGGTTGCGGCTCCCAACTGGCTCGGTCCGGCGGCGCTGCTCGTCGCGAGCGCGGTGATCGCGACCGCGGTCGGCGTCGTGCGAGGCGCGGACGACAAGGCCGCGCAACCCGCGGCGAGCGCACTCGAAGCGCGCGTGGCACGCGCCGTGCTCGACCGCGTGGACGAATCACATCCGGTCGCGGTCGTGCCGACCGGCGTGGGCGCGACGATCGCGGTCGCGCCGTACACCGTGTTCCGGCTCGTCCGCGCGGGCGTGCCCGTCGAGGTCACCAGCGCGCAGACGCAGACCTACGGCACCAATCGGCGTTACCGCGCGGGCACACCGGTCGTGTTGATCGTCAGCGGAACGGGCCAGCTCCCGCGTTCACCGGGCACGCTGCTCCTGCGCGACGACGTGTCACGCGAGCGCAGCGCGCTGCTCGACGATCTTGCGCGCACGCTGACGCGAGGACCGGTCGAGCTCGCTCCCGACGCGACGGCGATCGTGCATCGCCACTACTCGGGTGTGACCCGGCAGCTGGTCGACGCGCTGCTCCCGCAGCTCGCGTCGAGCCCGCGCGCCGCGCTCGCGCTGCCGGAGGTAGACCGCATGTTGCTCGCGGGTGTGCTGCGCGCGCCGGTCGTCGACCGCGCGCAGTTGCATCGGCTGCTCGCATTCCCTCCCGATACCGACACCGAGGGTGGCGACGAGCAGGTCGCGGTGTATCTGCTCGACGGCCAGCAGGCACGCGCCGCGCACATCGCCGGCTGAGCGCGGCGAGCGCGGTCGTCGGGAGCAGTTCCCGCAGGACCGGCCGGGTCGCTGTGCGGCCCGGCCGACCCCGAGACCGATGCGTCAGGAGCGGCGAGCGGAGCGAGCGCGACCGGAAAACGCAGGGCGCGCTGATACCCTCCGGCGGGTGAGCGACGCCATCGTGATCACGCTGCCCGACGGAACGACGCGCGAGGTCGCGACGGGCACGACGCCCGCCGACATCGCGGCGTCGATCGGCAAGCGGCTGGCGAAGGCGACCGTCGCCGCGAAGGTCGACGGGGACTGGGTCGACGCCGAGCGACCGGTCACGCACGACGCCAAGGTCGAGCTCGTCACGAGCGACTCCGACGACGGACGCGAGGTGCTGCGCCACTCGACCGCGCACGTGCTCGCACAGGCGGTGACCGATCTCTTCCCCGGCGCGAAGTACGCGATCGGTCCCGCGATCGCCGACGGCTTCTACTACGACTTCGAGCTGCCGAACGGCGCGCACTTCAGCGAGCACGATCTCGAGCGCATCGAAGCGAAGATGCGCGAGATCATCAAGGCCGACCAGAGGTTCGTGCGCGACGAGGTCGACTACGACGCGGGCTTCGACGTGTTCGCCGACCAGCCCTACAAGCGCGAGATCATCGCCAAGGTCCGCACCGGCGAAGCCGACTCCGACGACTCGGGCGAGGCGAGCGGCGACGGTGGCGTGTCGCTGTACCGCAACGTCGCGCGCGACGGCGACACCGTCGACTTCGTCGACCTCTGCCGCGGTCCGCACGTGCCGTCGACGGGGAAGCTCGGCTCGTTCAAGCTCACGAAGGTCGCGGGCGCGTACTGGCGCGGCGACGAGAAGCGCCCGATGCTCCAGCGCATCTACGGCACCGCGTGGGAGTCCGACAAGGCGCTCGCGGAGCACTTGCATCGTCTGGAGGAAGCCGAGCGGCGCGATCACCGCCGACTCGGCGCGGAGCTCGACCTCTTCTCGTTTCCGGACGAGATCGGATCGGGACTCGCGGTCTTCCATCCCAAGGGCGGCATGATCCGCAAGGTCATGGAGGACTACTCGCGTCAGCGTCACGAAGAGGCCGGCTACCTCTTCGTGAACTCTCCGCACATCACGAAGGCGGAGCTGTTCGAGACGTCGGGCCACCTCGACTTCTTCGCCGAGGGCATGTTCCCGCCCATGGAGCTCGACGGCGGCACGCAGTACTACCTGAAGCCGATGAACTGCCCGTTCCACATCTTGATCTACCGGAGCCAGACGCGGTCGTACCGCGAGCTCCCGGTGCGGTACTTCGAGTTCGGTTCGGTGTACCGGTACGAGAAGTCGGGTGTGGTGCACGGCCTCACGCGTGTGCGCGGCATGACCCAGGACGACGCGCACATCTTCTGTGCGCGGGAGCAGATGGCCGGCGAGCTGCACTCGCTGCTCGTGTTCGTGCTCGACCTCCTGCGCGACTACGGACTCGACGACTTCTACCTCGAGCTCTCGACGAAGCCGCCGGGCAAGGCGATCGGCGCCGACGAGGATTGGGACGAGGCGACGGAGGCGCTGCGCACCGCGGCGTCGAAGATGGACCTCGAGCTCGTGCTCGACGAGGGCGGCGGCGCGTTCTACGGCCCGAAGATCTCGGTGCAGGCGCGCGACGCGATCGGGCGCACGTGGCAGATGTCGACGATCCAGCTCGACTTCCAAGAGCCGCAGCGCTTCGACCTCCACTACGTCGCCGCCGACAACGAGCGCAAGCGGCCGATCATGATCCACCGCGCGCTGTTCGGCTCGGTCGAGCGGTTCTTCGGTGTGCTCGTCGAGCACTACGCGGGCGCGTTCCCCGCGTGGCTCGCGCCGGTGCAGGCGACGGTCCTACCGGTCGCCGACCGCCACGACGACTACGCGTGGAGCGTCGTCGAGCGACTTCGAGGCGGCGGCTTCCGCGCCGAGATGCTCGACGGTGCCGCGGGTGGGCTCGGCAAGCGCATCGGCCGCGCGAAGCGCGAGAAGGTGCCGTACGTGCTCGTCGTCGGCGACACCGACGCGGAGTCGAACACCGTCGGCGTGAACGCGCGCGGCGGCGACGCGCCCGAGCGCGATGTGCCCGTCGACGTGTTCGTCGATCGGCTCGCGCTCGAGGTCGCGGAGCGCCGCACCCGCTGACGTGCCGACATGACGCTCGATCGACTCTGGGCGGGCTGGCGCTCGCGCTACGTCTCCGAGATCGCCGGTGTGCCCGACCACGAGTGCTTCCTCTGCGCGCTGTGCGCGCTTCCTCGCGAATCGTGCTGCACCGAGGACACGCTCGTGCTCGAGCGCACCGACACGACGGTCACCGTGATGAACCTCTATCCGTACGGGTCGGGGCACCTGCTCGTCGCGCCCTGCCGCCACGAGGCCGACCTCGACGGTCTGAGCGACACCGAAGCGGACGCGGTCATGCGCGCGCTGCGCCGGACGGTGCGCGCGATCAAGGCCGCCTACGGACCCGACGGCGTGAACGTGGGGATGAACCTGGGCGCCGCCGCCGGTGCGGGCGTGCCCGGGCATCTGCACGCGCACGCGCTCCCACGCTGGCAGGGCGACACGAACTTCATGACCGCGGTCGCCGAGGTGCGGGTGCTCCCCGAAGACCTCGCGACGGGCTGGCACAAACTGCGAGCGGCCTGGCCTTCCGAATAGCGTCGGGTCGTGGCCGACGAGACCGACGACGTTCCCGAGCGGGCGTACAGCGACGCGCTGCCCGACGACCTCGACGTCGAGGCGTACGTCGGTGCGTATCTCTTCCCCGACATCAAGCGCCGTCGCATCGCGGGCACGCTCTACGCGGTGATCGCGATCGCGTGCGCCGTTGCCTTCGCGGCGAGCTCGAACGGCGGGCTGCTCGCGGCGGCGGTCATCCTGGCGCTCGTCGCGCTCTACCACTTCGTGACCGCGTGGCCGTTGCGCGTCGACCAGACCGAGTCGCTCGCGATCGCGAGCCGCACGGTCGGGTTCCCGGTCGGCCACGCGTCCGCGCAGCTCGCGTGGCGCGGGCTGCTGAGCCGGCCGGCGTGGCGGATCCTGCTGTACAGCGCCGACGAGCCGCCGAGCGTGCGCGGCCTCGTCGAGCTCGACGCCGTCGACGGTCACGTGCTCGGCGAGTACACCGAGGCGAACCCCGAGGACTGGTCCGAGTTCGGTCTCGACGGCCCGTCGACGTAGTCGCGAGCTTCCGCGAATCCGCGCCGCGCCCTGAGTACGGTGCTTCGCGCCCGCGGACGGAAGGGATCCCGTCGTGAAGCAGCTGTGGAAGGACTTCAAGGCGTTCGCGCTGCGCGGCGTCGTGCTCGACCTCGCGGTCGCGGTCGTGATCGGCGCGGCGTTCAAGGCGATCGTCGACTCGTTCGTGAACGACGTGTTCACGCCGATCGTCGCCGCGCTGTTCGGCAAGCCCGACTTCACCGACCTCGGGCTGACGCTGCGGCACTGCGCGCCCGCGGCCAAGGCCGCGAAGAGCTGCCGCCAGTCGGTGGTGCACTACGGCAACTTCCTCACTCAGATCACGAACTTCGTGATCGTCGCGGCCGCGGTGTTCGTGATGATCAAGGCGTTCGAGCGGCTGCGCACGCTGCGCCTGCTCGCGGTCGAGACCGGCGAGGTACCCGTCGCGGTCGACGAGGTCACGTTGCTCACCGAGATCCGCGACCTGCTGCGCGAGCAGGCAAGCGAGTGAGAGACGCGCTCCCGCAGGAACAACTCGCTACCTGAGGCGTGAGGAGCGGCGAGCGCGACCAGCAAGCTACGCGCGCACGGGCTCCGGGTTCACACTCGCGCGCACCTTCTCGACGAGGTGTGACGGCACCGGGTCGTAGTGCGAGTGCTCGGCGACGAAGCGACCGCGCCCGCCCGTCATCGACCGCAGGTCGATCGAGTAGCGCAGGATCTCCGACGTCGGCACCGACGCGGTGATCTCGACCTCGCCGTGCCCGACCGACGCCGACCCCTGGATGCGACCGCGCTTGGAGTTGAGGTCGCCCATCACGTCGCCCTGGTTCGCCTCCGGCACGGTCACGGTCAACGTGCTGATCGGCTCGAGCAGGATCGGGTTCGCCTTCGCCATCGCCTCCTGGAAGCCGATCGAGCCGGCCATGCGGAAGCTCATCTCCGAGCTGTCGACGGGGTGGTGCTTGCCGTCGTAGACGGTCGCCTTCACGTCGACGACGGGGAACCCGAAGTGGCCGCCGCGCTCCATCGTCTCGGCGACGCCCTTCTCGACGGCGGGGATGAACTGGCGGGGGATCGAGCCACCCACGATCGCGTCGGCGAACTCGAAGCCGCCGCCGCGCTCCTTCGGCTCGAGCCGCACCCACGCGACGCCGAACTGCCCGTGCCCGCCGGTCTGCTTCTTGTACTTGCCCTCCGCCTCGGCGAGCTGCGTGATCGTCTCGCGGTAAGGAACGCGCACCTCTTCGGTGTCGACGCTCACGCCGAACTTGCGCGCGAGCTTCTCGAGCGCGATCGACACGTGCGTCTCGCCCATGCCCCACAGCAGTGTCTGGTGCGTCTCCGCGTTGCGCTCGAGCCGCAGCGCGGGGTCCTCGTCCTGCAGGCGGTGCAGCGCGTTGGCGAGCTTGTCCTCGTCGCCCTTCGAGTGCGCCTTGATCGCGACCGCGAGCACGGGACTGGGTGACTCGATCGCGTCGACCTCGACCGTCGACCCCTTCACGCTCAGCACGTCGCCGGTCGCGGTGTCGCTGAGCTTCGCGACCGCGGCGACGTCGCCGGCTTCGAGCGTTGCCGCCGTCTCCTGTTCCTTCCCGCGCATCACGAACAGCTGGTGCAACCGCTCGTCGGAGCGCGTGCGGTTGTTCGAGAGCGTGTCATCGGTCTTCAACGAGCCCTGCATGACGCGGAAGAGGTTCACGCGCCCGACGTACGGGTCGACGATCGTCTTGAACACGAGCGCGGCCGCGGGGCCGTCGCCGACCCTCGGCGCGGGCGCCTCCTCGACGAGGAAGCGGATGAGCCGATCGACGCCGACGAGCTTGGTGGCGCTGCCGCACAGCACCGGGAAGACGGTCGCCTGCGCGATGCCGCTCGCGAGCGCGGACGCGAGCTCCGACGACTCGATCTTCTCGTCGTTGAGGTAGCGCTCCATGAGATCGTCCTCGGCGATGACGATGCCCTCGATGAGCGCGTCGTGCACCGAGTGCTCCTCGTACTCCATCTCCGACGGGATCTCGCCCGCCGTGCCCGCGGCCTTGCTGCCGTCGTACGTGATCGCGGTGTCGGTGAGCAGCTCGATGATGCCGTGGAGCGCGGATTCCTCACCGATCGGGAGCTGCAGCGGCGCGACGCCCGGGCCGAACTTCTCCTTCAGGTCGTCGAGCGTGCGGGAGAACGACGCGCGCTCGCGATCGAGCTTGTTCACGAAGATCGCGCGCGGCAGACCGAGGTCCTCGGCCATCGACCACGCGACTTCCGTCTGCACTTCGACCCCTTCGACCGCGGATACGACGAAGAGCGCAAGATCCGCGGCGCGCAACGCGGCGGAGACGTCGCCGACGAAGTCCGCGTAACCGGGCGTGTCGACGAGGTTCACCTTGTGCCCGTCGCTCTCGAACGGCGCGAGCGCGAGCGACACGGAGATGCCGCGGCGTTGCTCTTCGGGGTCGAAGTCGCAGACCGTGTTGTGGTCCTCGATGCGTCCCATCCTCGGGATCGCGCCGGCGGCGAAGAGCAGGGCCTCGGCGAGCGAGGTCTTGCCCGCCCCGCCGTGTCCGACGAGGGCGACGTTGCGCAATCTCGAAGTCGGGAACGTGTTCACGGAACCCCCCGTGTCGGTTGCTGCGCGGTGATTGTAGGAAGCCGTTCTCTCACGGTCACCCCGCAACGTTGGGCGGATGTTGTCTCACCGTCCGCGACCACTGCGCCGATGCGAAGACGTCATCAGGGCTGGAAGGGCGGGGGTGTGTCGTGGATGCGAATCGAACGGGCATGAAGTGGACGCGGCGTCACGTGACGGCGTTGGTCGCGGCAACGTTGGCCTTGGGCGTGGTGCCTGCGGTCGTCGCGCTGCCGACCACGCCCGCGGCGGCGTCGGTTGCGATCTCGAACATCGGGAACCAGCAGCCGAGCCTCCCGTGGGAGTCGCACTCGAAGATGATCGCCGACCTCGACGCGGTCGCGGCGACCGGTATGACGTGGGTTCGCACCGACTTCTACTGGCCGCTGATGGAGCCGGGCCGCGGTCAGTTCTCGTGGGGCGCGACCGACGAGTTCGTGCGCGCCGCGACGGCGCGCGGACTGCACGTGCTCGCAGTACCCGACTACACGCCCGCGTGGGCGAGCTCGGGTCCGACCGATCACTACCCGCCGCGCAACCTCTCCGACTACGCGAGCTTCGTCGCCGCCGCGACGAGTCGCTACGCGCCGATGGGCGTGCACGCGTGGGAGATCTGGAACGAGCCGAACCGCGCGTCGTTCTGGCTGCCGAAGGCAGACCCGCCGACGTACACGCACCTGTTGCAGCAGGCGTACGCGGCGATCAAGCACGTCGACTCGCACGCGACGGTGATCAGCGGTGGTCTGTCACCCGCGGGTGACGACGGCCTGAACATGGCGCCGCAGACGTTCCTCGACGCGATGTACCGCAACGGTGCGCGCGGCTCGTTCGACGCGGTCGGGTACCACCCGTACTCGTGGCCGTACCCGCCGATGTACGCCGCGGGTTGGAACACCTTCTATCAAACGCCCAACGTGCACGCGATCATGTCGCACTACGGCGACGGTGCGAAGCAGATCTGGGGCACCGAAACGGGATGGCCGACGGGCACCGGTCGCTACGCGGTGAGCGAGGGCACGCAGGCGCAGTACACCGTCGACGCGATCCGCCAGTGGGAGAGCTGGAGCTTCCACGGGCCGTTCTTCCTCTACACGATCCACGACCTCGGGACGAACTCGAACGCGTGGGATCAGAACATGGGCATGCTCGACTACCACGGCTCGCCCAAGCCAGTCGCCGCCGCGGTGACCGCGCTCCTCGCGGGCGCGGGCATCCCGAGCGTGACGCCGGGCGCGGGCACGCAGGTCGCGCCGTATTCGGGCACCGCGACGTTGCACGTCCCGGTGACGCTCGACCAGCCGAGTCGCAACGCGGTGAGCGTCGCGTACACAACGCTGTCGCTGCCGCCGAACGTGAACGCACGCGCGGGCGTCGACTACGACGCGCGGTCGGGCACGGTGACGTTCGCGCCGGGACAGACGCGCGCCGACGTCGCGATCACGATCCGCGCCGCGCACGGCGCGGTGTCGCACGACATCTTCTTCGTGCGCTTCCACGATCCGACCAACGCCGTGCTCGGTGGCTACTTCGGCCTCGGGATCGGCGTGATCACTCCCGGGCCGGGCGCCGGGGCCGTGCCGCCCTCGACCCACGGCACCGGCCCGGGCGTTCCGTTCGAGAACGCGCTCCACAAGGCGGGCTCGTCGGGTTCGGTCGGGGGCGCATTGGGCTCGGCCGCGCACCTCACCGCGGCCGAACGGGCCGCGATCTGCGGCTCGGCCCACCGGGCCATGCCCGACCACCGGATCGCGCGGCCGCACCCACGACCCGGCACCTTCTGCGCGGTCGATCTCTCGACCCGCGGCACCGCGGCGTAGCGGGAGCAGGCCGCTCCACCCCGGCCTTCCCGCACGTCGACGGTTGCCCGATCCGCCGGCGACCACCCCCCGGGTCGCCAGCGGATCGGGGCGTCGGTGGTAGCGTTGCTCGCGAACGCGAGCGCGTCGGCAGTGGGTCGGTAGGGGCCCGCCGAGCGGCCGAGGGGCCGGACCGACGCGGAAGGGACGTAACCGCGGATGCTCGACCGACACTGGCGGGCGGGAGTCGAGAAGGGTCTCCAGCCGCTGGGTGAGCGGCTGCGCCGCATCGGTGTGACTCCGGACGCCCTCACCGGCTTCGGCCTCGTCGCCTCCGCGGTGACCGCGATCCTCATCGGGTCCGGCCACCTCATCTTCGGTGCGGTCGGCATCGCGGTCAGCGGCCTCGGGGACCTCCTCGACGGCGCGGTCGCGCGCCGCACCGGCCAGGCGACCGCCCGCGGCGCCTTCTTCGACTCCGTCGCCGACCGGGTCTCCGACGCGCTCCTGCTCGGTGGCGTCGCCTGGTACCTGGCCCCCCGCAACCCGCACCTCCCGGTCCTCGTGCTCGCGGTCGCGGGCCTCTCGATGGTGATCTCCTACGAGCGGGCCAAGGCTGAGTCGCTCGGGCTCCAGGCGCGCGGTGGACTCATGGAGCGGGCCGAGCGGTTCGTGTTCCTCGGCGCCGGCTGCCTCTTCGGGATCCTCGTGCCCGTGCTCTGGGTGATGCTCGTGCTCACCGCAGTCACGGCGAGCCAGCGGTTCGTGATCGTGTGGCGCCAGGCCGACCGCCCGGTCCGTCCGCCCCGACCGCAGCGCGACGCCCGCCGCGAGGCCCGCCGCGAACGCCGCCCGTTCCGGTCGCCCGGTCACGAGGGTTCGACGCCGGCCCTGCGCCAGTGGTGGGAGACGCGCCGGCCGCGCGACCGCGACCGATCGAAGCCCCGCCACCTCTCTTCGCGGCGGCGCACCCGGCCCTGAATCGGTGCCCTCCATTCCCCAGCGCGTCACGTATCTCGGTTACCGCGCGGGCGCGGTGATCGCGCAGGCGCTCCCGACCGCAGTGAGCGAGCCGATCGCCAACGGCGTCGGCCGCGCGCTGATGCACGCGATGCCCGGCCGGCGCGCGATGGCGACGCGCCACCTCCGTCGCGCGAGCGGCGGGACGCTCGAGGGGCGCGCGCTCGACGCCGCGGTGGGAGCGATGTTCGACTCGTACGCTCGCTACTGGCTCGAGATGTTCCGGCTGCCGCACGACTCGCCGACCACGATCGAGTCGCACTTCGAGATCGTGGGCGAGGAGCACCTCTGGGCCGGCTTCGCGGCCGGGAAGGGCGTGATCGTTGCGCTGCCGCATCTCGGCGGGTGGGAGTACGCGGGTGCGTGGTTCGCGCGGGTCGAGCACGGCAGCATCCTCGTCGTCGTCGAGCCCGTCGAGCCGCCCGAGCTCTTCGAGTGGTTCGTGAAGGTGCGCGCCGCGATGGGGATGGAGGTCGTCGCGCTCGGACCCGAGGCCGCGCGCACGACGTTGAAAGCGCTGCGCGACAACCGCGCGGTCGCGCTCGTGAGCGATCGCGACCTGCGCGGCGACGGCATCGAGGTCGAGTTCTTCGGTGAGCGCACGACGATGCCCGCGGGACCGGCGACCCTCGCGCTGCGGACCGGCGCCGTGATCCTCCCGGTGGCGGTGTACTTCCGGCCGGGCGGCGGCCATCATGCCGTGGTGCGGCCGCCCCTCGACACGTCCCGGCAGGGGAGCCTGCGCGAGGACGTGGCCCGCATCACGCAGTCGCTCGCGCAGGAGTTCGAGGCGCTGATCTCGACCGAGCCGCGGCAGTGGCACCTCATGCAGCCGAACTGGCCCAGCGACCGAGTCGCGGCGCAGTGAGGGTGCTCATGGTGTGCCCGTACTCGCTGACGCAGCACGGCGGGGTGCAGGCGCAGGCGATCGGACTGACGCGCGAGCTGCGCAAGCTCGGGGTCGACGTGCGGTTGCTCGGACCGTGCGACGGACCGCCGCCGGGACCGGGAATGATCTCGATCGGTCCGAGCCGGCACTGGGAGAGCAACGGATCGTTCGCGCCGATCGCGGCCGGCAAGGCGGTCGCGCAGCGCACGATCGACGCGACCGAGCGGCTCGCGCCCGACGTCGTGCATCTGCACGAGCCGATCGTGCCGGGTCCGACGCTCGCGCTGCTCGTCGACCGCGACGCGCCGACCATCGGTACGTTCCACATCGCCGGCGACGTCGGTCGTGAATGGCTGGTGCCGCCGTTGCGGCCGTCGCTCGAACGACTCTCGGCGCGCGTCGCCGTGTCGGAGGCCGCGCGCGCGACCGCGGCGCGCGTCTATGGGCCGCAGGACATCACGGTGTTGTGGAACGGCATCGAGGTCGAACGCTTCGCGTCGGCGGAGCCGTGGCCGACGCGCAAGCCGGTCGTGCTCTTCGTCGGCCGGCACGAGCCGCGCAAGGGACTCAGCGTGCTGCTCGACGCGTGGGCCGGCATCGATCGTGACGCGGTGCTCTGGGTCGCGGGCCGCGGGCCGCAGACCGACTCGCTCCGGCGCCGCAACGTCCCGAACGTCGAATGGCTCGGCCCGGTCCACGACGACGAACGCAACCGGCGACTCCGCGCCGCGACCGTCTTCTGCGCGCCCGCGGTGCGCAGCGAATCCTTCGGTGTCGTGCTGCTCGAGGCGATGGCCGCGGACGCCCCGGTCGTCGCGTCCCGCATCGACGGCTATGCGAACGTCGCGCGTGACGGCCGGGAGGCGTTGCTCGCAACGCCCGACGACCCCGCGGCGTTGAGGAGCGTGCTCCAGCAGGTGCTCGACGACGCCGCGCTGCGCGATCGGCTCCGCATCGCCGGCCGGGAGCGGGCCGACCAACTGTCGATGGCCCGGCTGGCCGAGTCCTATGCGGACCTGTACGAGGAAGCCGTGAAACGGGGCTGACCGGTCCTACACTGGCGATTCCCCAGTCGCGAAAGGTGGAGCCGTCGTGCTCGCACTGATCATCATCATCGTCATCGTCGTCCTACTGCTGCTGTTCTTCATCGCGCAGTACAACGGCCTGGTTCGGCTCCGCAACCGTGTCGACAACTCGTGGTCGCAGATCGACGTGCAGCTCAAGCGCCGGCACGATCTCATCCCGAACCTCATCGAGACGGTCAAGGGCTACGCCGCGCACGAGCAGGGCACGTTCGAGAAGGTCGTGCAGGCCCGCAACGCCGCGATCAGCGCTCAGGGTCCGCAGGAGTCGGCCCAGGCCGAGAACGTCCTCACCGGCGCGTTGAAGTCGATCTTCGCGCTCGCCGAGGCGTACCCCGACCTCAAGGCGAACCAGAACTTCCTCTCGTTGCAGGAAGAGCTGACCTCCACAGAGGACCGCATCTCCTACGCGCGGCAGTTCTACAACGACAGCGTCCTGAAGTACGACAACAAGCTGGAGACGTTCCCGGCGAACACGATCGCCGGCATGTTCAACTTCCAGCCGCGCGAGTACTTCAAGACCGACGATCCGGCCGACCACGAGGTCCCGAAGGTCCAGTTCTAGGCCGACTCTCCCGGTCCCGAGGTCCTCCGGTGTACGAGCAGATCGCCGCGAACAAACGGCGCACGATCGTGATGATCGTGCTCTTCGCGTTGCTCGTCTTCGCGGTCGTCGCGGTCATCAACTACTTCACGCGTTTCGGTCTCATCGGCTTCGTGATCGCAGCCGTGATCGCGATCGGCGGCTCGTTCGTCTCGTACTACAACTCCGACAAGGTCGCGCTCGCGATGAGTCGCGCGAAGCCGGCCGACGAGAAGTCGTACGCCCGCTACCACAACCTCGTCGAAGGTCTGTGCATCGCGGCGGGTCTGCCGAAGCCGCGGCTGTACGTGATCGACGACCCCGCGCCGAACGCGTTCGCGACCGGTCGCAACCCGCAGCACGCCGCGATCGCGGTCACGTCCGGCCTGCTCGAGAAGATGAACCGGGTCGAGCTCGAAGGTGTGCTCGCACACGAGCTCAGCCACGTGAAGAACTACGACACGTTGGTGATGACGCTCGCGGTCACGATGGTCGGGATCATCGCGCTGCTCTCCGACTTCTTCCTGCGCTTCATGTTCTGGGGCGGCGCGCGCGACCGGAACGACAACAACGACGCGGGACCGCTCGGCGCGATCTTCGCGGTTCTCGGGCTCTTGTTGCTGCTCCTCGCGCCGATCGTCGCGTCGCTCATGCAGTTCGCGATCAGCCGCCGCCGTGAGTACCAGGCCGACGCATCGGGCGTGCTGCTCACGCGCTACCCGCCGGGTCTCGTCTCCGCGCTCGAGAAGTTGAAGGACGACCACACGGTGATCCACACCGCGTCGAAGGCGACGGCGCACCTCTGGATCGAGAGCCCGCTCGACGACGACAACGCGTCGGGCCCGGCGTCGAAGTTCAACCATCTCTTCGACACGCACCCGCCACTCGACGAGCGGATCAAAATCCTCAAGGCGATGTAGCGCGTTGAACTTTCGAGAACGACGAACCCAGGTCATCGCGGCCGCGGTGGCGATCGTCATCGTGCTCGTCGCGGCCGGCTTCGCGCTGAGCGGCGGTCACAAGAAGGCATCGTCGCCGACGACCACCGCGGTGGCCGCCACGACGAGCACGACCGCGAAGCGTCGAGTTCCGCCGGGCGGTGTCATCGCGCCGCTGACGGGTCAGCGCGACGTCACCGGTGCGTCGGTGACCCGCCCCGCGCTCACCGTCAAGGTCGAGAACACCCACGCCGCGTACCCGCAGATCGGGGTGGCGGCGGCGGACGTCGTGTACGAAGAGGTCGTCGAGGGTGGGATCACCCGGCTCCTCGCGATCTACAACTCGCAGGTGCCGCCCACCGTCGGGCCCATCCGCTCCGTGCGCCGCACCGATCAGAGCGTCGTCACGCCCGTCGGCGGGATCTTCGTGTACTCCGGCGGCGCCGCGTACGCGATCCAGAGCATCGAGACCGCGCCGGTCACGCTCGTCGACGAGACGCGCGCCGGCAGCGCGATGTTCCGCGTCCACTCGCGCATCAAGCCGCACAACTTGTTCGGTCATGCAGCGCAGCTGTTTGCGTTCGGCGCCAAGCCGGTGCCGCCACCCCCGCTGTTCTCCTACCGCGCCGCGAACCAGGCGCCCGGCGGTGTGGCCGCGACCCAGTTCCACGTCGGTCTCGGCAGTGGTTTCGGGGTGTCGTACGCCTACAACGCGACGACGAGCACGTGGGGTCGGACGGTCGACGATCCGTCGGTCGAAGCGGCCACACCGGAGAACCCGCGCAACGTCATCGTGATGTTCGTCGACTACGTCGGTGGGGTCGGCGTCATCGGCTCGGAGGCGAACCTCGTGGGGTCCGGGAACGCGACCGTCTTCACCGGCGGGCACCGCGTCGACGGGCGGTGGTTGCGGCCCGACCGCGCGAAGCCGGCGCGTTTCGTCGACGCGACGGGCAAGACCATCGGCCTCACCCCCGGGCAGACCTGGGTCGAGCTTGCCCCGACGGGTACGCCCGTTTCCTGATCGTTCCGTGCCCACGCGGCCGAAGCCGGGAGCGGAGCGAGCGAATTAGCATGGGTTCTCCAGCCGTCCAACGAGGGGATTCGTGATGTCGGAACCGCGCACGACGGGCACGGTGCGGGTCAAGCGGGGCCTCGCCGAGATGCTGCGCGGCGGCGTGATCATGGACGTCGTCACGCCCGAGCAGGCCAAGATCGCCGAGGACGCCGGCGCGGTCGCGGTGATGGCCCTCGAGCGGGTGCCGGCCGACATCCGCCGCGACGGCGGCGTCGCCCGCATGAGCGACCCCGCGATGATCGAGGGGATCAAGGCCACGGTCACGATCCCCGTGATGGCGAAGTGCCGCATCGGCCACTTCGCCGAGGCCCAGGTGCTCGAGGCGCTCGGCGTCGACTACATCGACGAGTCCGAGGTGCTCACGCCGGCCGACGAGGCGTACCACGTCGACAAGTGGACCTTCTCGGCGCCGTTCGTGTGCGGCGCGACGAACCTCGGTGAGGCGCTCCGCCGCATCTCCGAGGGCGCGTGCCTCATCCGCTCGAAGGGTGAGGCCGGCACCGGCAACATCGTCGAGGCGGTCCGTCATCTCCGCTCGATCCTCGGCGACATCCGCCGACTCACGGCCGCACCCGCCGAGGAGCGCTACGGCTGGGCGAAGGAGCTGCGCGCACCGGTCGAGCTCGTGACCGAGGTCGCGGAGCGGGGAGAGCTGCCGGTTCCGCTGTTCTGCGCGGGTGGCATCGCGACTCCGGCCGACGCGTCGCTCGTGATGCAGTTGGGCGCGCAGTCGGTGTTCGTCGGGAGTGGCATCTTCAAGTCGTCGGATCCCGCGTCACGCGCGAAGGCGATCGTCGAGGCGACCACGCACTACGCCGACGCCGCGATCGTCGCCAAGGTCTCGCGCAGTCTCGGTGACGCGATGCGCGGCGAAGAGATCTCGGATCTCGACGTCAAGCTCGCCGAGCGCGGCTGGTAAGGAGCGGTCCTGAAGATCGGGATCCTCGCGCTGCAGGAGCGGCGAGCGGCCGCGAGGCGGGTATCCCGCCGAGCCGCGAGCGCGACCATGCGCGCGAAGCGGTCGGGAGGGTCGTGAAGGTCGGGATCCTTGCGCTGCAAGGCGCGTTCCGCGAGCACGCAGAGGCGTTCGACGCCATCGGTGCCGACGCGGTGCTCGTGCGCACACCCGAACAGCTTGCGGGCGTCGACGCGCTCGCGATTCCCGGCGGTGAGTCGACGACGATCGACAAGCTGCTCGATTCGTCGGGCCTGCGGGAACCGGTCGCGACGCTCGTGCGCGACGGCATGCCCGCGCTGGCCACGTGCGCGGGACTCATCGTGCTCGCGCGCGAGGTCACGGGCGACGCGCTCGCAGGAACGGGCGGGTCGCGGAGCGGAACACCCGATCTCGTGACGGAGGCGTCAGGAGCGGCCAGCGCAGCGAGTGCGACCAGAAGGCTCGCGCTGCTCGACGTCACGGTGCGCCGCAACGGCTACGGGCGTCAGGTCGACTCCTTCGAGGCCGCGCTCGCGGTGAAGGGTCTGCCCGGTGGTCCGTTCGAGGGCGTCTTCATCCGCGCGCCCGTCATCGAGACCGTCGGCGCCGAGGTCGAGACGCTCGCCGAGCACGACGGGAAACCGGTCCTCGTCCGCCAGGGTGCGATCTGGGCCGCTACGTTCCATCCGGAACTCTCCGGAGACCTGCGGATCCATCAACGGTTCGTGGAGAGCTAGGTACTCGAGGTCCCGCATGTCCGGTCACAGCAAATGGCATTCGATCAAGCACAAGAAGGGCGCGGCCGACGCGGCGCGCGGCAAGCTCTTCGCGGTCCTCATCCGCCAGATCGAGGTCGCGGCGCGCAGCGGGGGCGGTGATCCCGAGTCGAACGCGACGCTCCGCACGATGGTGCAGAAGGCGCGTGACGCGTCGGTCCCCGTCGACACGATCGCGCGCGCGATCAAGCGCGGCACCGGCGAGGAAGAGGGCGTCGTCTACGAGCCCGTGAACTACGAGGGCTACGCGCCGCACGGTGTCGCGGTCTTCGTGCAGGCGCTCACCGACAACCGCAACCGCACCGGCGCGGAGATCAAGAACATCTTCAGTCGCAACGGCGGCAACTTTGCGGAGCCGGGCGCGGTGGCGTGGCAGTTCGAGCGGCGCGGCGAGGTGATGGTCGAGAAGAGCGCGGCGGGGGAGGACGACCTCATGCTCGTCGCGGCCGACGCCGGTGCCGACGACATCGTCGACCTCGGCGATCTGTGGCAGGTCACGACCCCGCCGACCGAGCTGCACGCGGTCCGCACCGCGATCGAGGCCGCGAGCATCAAGGTGAAGGAGAGCGACCTCACGATGGTGCCGACCTCGACGGTCGAGCTCGGCGAGGAGTCCGCGGCGAAGTCGGTGCTCCGGCTCGTCGACGCGCTCGAGGAGCACGACGACGTCGAGGCCGTCTACGCGAACTTCGACATCCCCGAGTCGGTGCTCGACGCGGTGACTGCATGAGTGCCGACGTCGGTGAGGCCGCGCCCGATTTCACGCTGCCCGGCATCGAGAACGGCGTTCGGCGCGACTACACGCTGTCGGAGTACCGCGGGCAGAAGGTCGTGCTCGCGTTCTATCCCGGCGACGACACGCCGGGCTGCACGCGCCAGATGTGCTCGTATCGCGACGAGTTCGCGGTGTTCGAAGGCGTGCAGGCGGTGTTGCTCGGCATCTCGCCGCAGGACGTCGACAGTCACGAGCGTTGGGCGCAGAAGCGGAACCTGCAGTTCCCGCTGCTCGCCGACACCGATCGGGTGGTCGCGCGCGAGTACGGATGCGCAGCGCCGGTGATCGGCATCCGGCGCGCGGTCTACGTGATCGACGGCGAAGGCGTCGTCCGCCACACGGACAAGAAGCTCATCGGGGCGACCTTCGAGAAGGCCGGCAAGCTCGCCGGCATCCTGCAGGGCATCTGACATCTCTTCCGGATCGAGGACTGGGGATCGGGGGCACATGCGGATCGCGATGACGGTGAACGGCCGACCGCAGGCGTACGAGGTCGAGCCGCGCACGCTGCTCGTGCACTTCCTGCGGGAGCCGTGCGCGCTCACGGGCACGAAGGTCGGTTGCGACACGTCGTCGTGCGGCGCGTGCACGGTGCTCGTCGACGGCGAGTCGGTGAAGAGCTGCACGATGCTCGCCGCGCAGGCCGACGGCGCCGCGATCACGACGATCGAGGGGCTCGCGGGTGCGGGCGGTGAGCTGCACCCGATGCAGCAGGCGTTCCAGGAGAACCACGGATTGCAGTGCGGGTTCTGCACCGCGGGCATGGTGATGGCGTCGGTGTCGCTCGTCGCCGAGCACCCCGACCTGAACGAGCGCGACGTGCGCGAAGGGCTCGAAGGAAACCTCTGCCGCTGCACCGGCTACCACAACATCGTGAAGGCCGTGCTCGCCGCGGCCGAGGCCGCGAAGGTGTCGCAGTGATCCCCGCGCCGTTCGACTACGTGCGCGCCGCGTCGGCCGACGAGGCGCTGGCGCTGATCGCGGAGCACGGTGAGGACGCGAAGTTCCTCGCCGGCGGCATGTCGTTGCTGCCGCTGATGAAGCTGCGGCTCGCGACGCCGACGGTGCTCGTCGACGTCGGCCGCGTGCGCGATCTGTCGTACATCCGGGTCGACGGCGACGTCGTGAAGATCGGCGCGCTCACGCGCCACCGCGACCTCGAGGTCGACGCCACGCTCGCGCAGCACTGCGGCGCGCTCCAGGCCGTCGCCGCGCAGGTGGGCGACAACCAGGTGCGCCACCGCGGCACGATCGGCGGCTCGGTCGCACACGGCGATCCCGCGTCGGATCTGCCGGCCGCGTTGCTCGCGCTCGACGCGGAGTTCGTCGTGCGCGGTCCGGGCGGCGACCGGGTCGTGCCCGCGTCCGACTTCTTCCAGGGATTTCTCGAGACCGCGCTCGCGCCCGACGAGCTGCTCGTCGAGATCCGCGTGCGCGCGACGGGCCGCAACGGGTTCTCGTACCAGAAGTTCAACCGCCGCGCGCAGGACTGGGCGATCGTCGGCGCGCTCGCGGTGCGCGGCGACGGCGGCGCGCGCATCGGGCTCGTGAACATGGGTTCGACGCCGTTGCGCGCTCGCGGTGTCGAGGACGCGCTCGCGCAGGGCGCGTCGGTCACCGACGCGTCCGAGCACGCCGACGAGGGCACCGAGCCGTCCGCCGATCTCAACGCGTCGGTCGAGTACCGGCGGCATCTCGCGCGCGTGTTGGTACGCCGCGCCCTCGAAGCCTCGGCTTGATCGCGGTCGCCCTGCTCGCGGCCGGTGCAGGTTCGCGGTACGGCTCGGACCACAAGCTCGCGGCACCGCTCGGCGGGCGCGCGGTCGTGGCGTGGGCGCTCGACGCGGTGCGCGCGTCGGGGCTGGCGCCGGTCGTCGTCGTGGTCGGGCGCGAGGCCGACGCGGTGCTCGCGGCCGGGGATGTGAAGGACGGTGGCGACGAGCTCGTCGCCCGCAACGCACGGTGGGAGTCCGGGATCGCGTCGAGTCTCGTCACCGCGTTGCGCACGCTCGTCGACCGCGCCGAGGTCGACGGCGTCGTGATCGGGCTCGGCGACCAGCCCGCGGTCGGCCCGGAGGCGTACCGGCGGGTCGGCGACGCGTACGATGCGGGCGCCCGGCTCGCGGTCGCGACGTACGCAGGGGTTCGCGGGAACCCCGTGCTGCTCGCCCGGGACCACTGGGACGAGGCCCTCGGGCTCGAGGGCGACGAAGGGGCACGCGTGCTGATGCGCCGGCACCCCGTCGTCGAGGTGCCGTGCGACGGCACCGGCGAGCCGACCGACGTGGACACCCCACACGACCTCGCCGCCCTGGAGGCCCGATGGAGATCAGCGACCGATTCCACGTGAGCACCCCGCTCGCCGAGACCTGGAAGGTGCTGCTCGACATCGAGCGCATCGCACCCTGTCTGCCCGGCGCGCAGCTCGAGGAGATCGACGGCGACGAGTTCCGCGGCGTCGTGAAGGTGAAGGTCGGACCGATCACCGCGCAGTACAAGGGCACCGCGCGCCTCGCCGAGGTCGACGAGGCCCAGCGCCGCATTCTGATCGACGCATCGGGTCGCGACACGCGGGGGCAGGGGAACGCGGCCGCGAAGATCCTCGTGACGATGGAGGGCGACGAATCCGGCACCGACGTGTCGGTGCACACCGACCTCTCGATCACGGGCAAGGTCGCGCAGTTCGGACGGGGCGTGCTCGCCGACGTGTCGGCGAAGCTGCTCGGCCAGTTCGTCGCGCGGCTCGAGACCGACGTGCTGAGCGGCGACGGTGCGAGTGCCGGCGCGCCCGCGGCGCCGGAGCCCGCGCCCGGGCCCGCGCCGACGGTCGTGGGCACGTCGACGTTCGCTGCGCCCGACACCGCGACTGCGCCGTCCCCCTCCCCCCAGAGCACGGGGCCGCGCCGCATCGAGAGCGCCGAGGTCGAGCCCGTCGACCTGCTCGCGACCGCGGGCGCGCCCGTCGGTCGCCGGCTCGTGCCCGTTGCGATCGGCGTGATCGTCGCGTTGGTGCTCCTGCGGGGACGCCGCCGCCGCAAGCGCCGCCGCGCCTGACCCGTGCGCGACTTCGCGATCCGGCGCCTCGAGCGCGGGGACGAGGCGATGCTGACGACGCTCGCGAACGACGGGACGCGCTACGCCGAGGACGGCGAAGACGAATCGGAGTCGCCGCTCCCGCCGGACGACGCGTCGGCGTTCCTCGCCGACGATCACACGCACCTGCTGATCGCGTTCGACGAGGACGCGAGCGATGCGCCGCCCCTCGGCTTCGTCGTCGCGAACGAGCTGCGCCACCGCCACTCCTTCGCGCGCATGCTGATCGTCTACGAGATCGGCGTCGATCGGGAGCACCGTCGTCGCGGCGTCGGCCGCGCGCTGCTCGACGCCGTCGTGGAGATCGCGCGCGACCGCGGTATCCCCGAGGGCTTCGTGCTGACGAACGAGTCGAACCGACCCGCGATGGCGCTCTACGCGGCCGCGGGCGGTACCCGGCCGTCGCTCGACGTCGTCGAATGGGACTTCGACTACCGAACCTGACGCCCCACGCCCGCTCCTCGCCCGGCCTCTGGAAGTTGCGCATTCGCGACGAACGGATGGCGGGCGCGCCCTCGGTCCGCGGCGCGCGCACCGGAGCACCGTAGGATCGAACCCGTGTTCGCCTCGGAGGGCTCGCCGGAGGGCCCGATCCTCGGCATCGACCCCGGCCTGTCGCGCTGTGGCTACGGCGCGGTGATCGGCCCGGCATCGCAGCTGCGCGCGGTCGCGTACGGCGTGCTGCGCACCGATCCGCAGTGGCCGCTGCCCGAGCGGCTCGCGGCCCTCGAAGCCGACCTCGAGTCGTTGGTGCGCGAGCTCACGCCCAGCGCGGTCGCGGTCGAGCGCGTGCTGTTCCAGGTCAACGCGCGCACCGCGATCTCGGTGGGGCAGGCGAGCGGCCTCGCGCTCGCGGTCGCGGCGCGCGCCGGCCTGCCGGTCGTGCAGTACAGCCCGAACGAGGTGAAGCTCGCGGTCACGGGCGACGGCGCGGCCGACAAGCTCGCGGTGCAGACGATGGTGACGCGCCTGCTCGATCTCGCGAGCACGCCGAAGCCTCCCGACGCGGCCGACGCGCTCGCGCTCGCGCTGTGTCATTCGTGGCGCGCGCGCTTCGATCGCGAGCGCGACGCGCATCCCGCGGCTGCGGCGTCGTCGCGGCTTCAGGCTGCGATCAACCGCGCGCAGCAGAAGGCGGAACGATGATCGGTTCGATTCGAGGCACCGTGCTCGAGCGCACGCCGACCGGCGACGTGCTCGTCGAGGTCGGCGGCGTCGGCTACCGGGCGTCGGTGCCGGTCGGCGCGCTCATGTCGCTCTCGCCCGGCGACAAGACGTTTCTCTTCACGCACCTCCACGTGCGCGAGGACGCGATGGTGCTCTTCGGCTTTCCGACGCGCGACGAGCGCGACACCTTCGAAGCGCTCATCAACGCGACGGGTGTCGGCCCGAAGCTCGCGCTCGCGATCCTCGGCGTGCACTCGCCCGACGCGCTCCGCAGCGCGCTCGCGACCGACGACCTCGACGCGCTCGTGCTCGTGCCCGGTGTCGGCAAGCGCACCGCGCAACGCCTGCTCATCGAGCTCAAGGCGCGCCTCTCGGTACCCGACTTGGATCTCGGCGAAGGTGTCGTGGCGGCCGGACCGCGCGCCGAGGTGCGCGATGCGCTCGGTGGGCTCGGCTACTCGCCCGACGAGGTGCGCGAGGTGCTCGCGGGCCTCGACGACGAAACCCCGGTCGAGACGTTGCTGCGCGAGGCCTTACGCCAGTTGAGGCCGGCCGCCCGTGCGTGACGAGTTGCTCGATCCCGCGGAGGATCCAGTCGAGGCGACCGACGACGCGACGCTGCGCCCGAAGCGGCTCTCGGAGTTCGTCGGGCAACCGGTGCTCAAGCAGCAGCTCGAGACGATGCTCGGCGCGGCGCGGGCGCGCGGTCAGGCCGTCGACCACTTGCTGCTCGCGGGTCCGCCCGGACTCGGCAAGACCTCGCTGGCGGGGATCGTCGCGGTCGAGATGGGCGCGCGCATGCAGCCGACGTCGGGACCCGCGCTCGAGCGCGCCGGCGACCTCGCCGCGGTGCTCACGAACCTCGACGACGGCGACGTGCTCTTCATCGACGAGGTGCACCGGCTGCCGCGCACCGTCGAAGAAGTGCTCTATCCCGCGATGGAGGACTTCCACCTCGACATCGTGATCGGCAAGGGCCCGACCGCGCGGTCGATCCGGCTCGACCTCCCGCGGTTCACGCTCGTCGGCGCGACGACGCGCACGGGACTCATCACGGGACCGCTGCGCGACCGCTTCGGCTTCGTCGCGCGGCTCGACTACTACGGCGAGGACGACCTCGCCGCGATCCTGGCTCGGTCGGCGACGATCCTCGGAGTGCAGATCGGCACCGAAGGCGCACGCGAGATCGCACAGCGGTCGCGCGGTACACCGCGCATCGCGAACCGGCTCCTGCGGCGCGTCCGCGACTTCGCGGAGGTGCACGGCGACGGCACGGTCTCGCTCGACGTGGCGCGCGCCGCGCTCGAGCTGTTCGAAGTCGACGGGCTCGGGCTCGACAAGGTCGACCGCGCGATCCTCGGCGCGTTGTGCCGCACCTTCGGCGGCCAGCCGGTCGGGCTCAACACGCTCGCGGTCGCGGTGGGGGAGCAGCCGGAGACGGTCGAAGACGTCTACGAGCCGTTCCTCATGCAGTGCGGGCTCCTCCTGCGCACGCCTCGGGGTCGCGTGGCGACACCGCTCGCGTTCGCACACGTCGGGTTGCCGATCGCACGGTCGGGCGGGGAGACTCCCGGGCTGTTCGGACCCGACCGATAGCGGAGGCGTTCCCGTGGCCGATGCCGCGCCCGTGACCGAGGAAGTGCACGGCAAGGCGCTCGTTGCGACGATCGCGCACGGCAAGGCGAACGCGCTGTCCTCAGACGTGCTCGCGCGGCTCGGCGCCGCGCTCGATCGCGTCGAGCAGAGCGGGGACGACGGTCCCGGCGCGCTCGTCGTCACCGGCACGCCCGGGATGCTGTCGGGCGGCTTCGACCTCGCCGTGATGCGCGCGGGTCCGAAGGAAGCGGGCCGGCTCGTGACCGAGGGCGGCGCGCTGTTCACGCGCTTCTTCTCGTCGCCGGTGCCGGTGCTCGTCGCCTGCACGGGTCACGGCATCGCGGCGGGCGCGCTGCTGATGCTCGGCGCCGACTACCGCGTCGGCGCGGCCGGCGCGTTCCGCATCGGCCTCATCGAGACCCAGCTCGGCATGGTGCTCCCGCGTTGGGCGACCGAGCTCGGTGAGGAGCGGCTCAGCCGCCGGCACTTCCAGCAGGCGACGGTGGGCGCGCGCATCTACGACCCCGAGGCGGCGCTCGACGCGGGCTTCCTCGACGCGGTGGTGCCGCCCGAGCGCGTGCTCGAAGCCACGCTCGAGGAGGCCGAGCGCTGGGCCGCGCTGCCCCGGCCGGCCTATGCGGGCCAGGTGAAGATGAACCGAGGCCCTCGCATCGCGGCCCTCGAAGCCGCGGTCCAGGCCGATCACGACCTCGTCTTCGACGTCCCGTAGTACCGGTCGCGCCCGTGCGCGAACCGCCGGGCCGCCGGAGCGGCGGCGGATCGAAGCGCTAGGCTCGTCGCGCTCCGGTTCCAGCACTCCTGCCGTCGAAGTCGGTGATTTTCCGTCCTGTGGCTGCCTTCCTCTACCTGGCCGTGGTCGTCGTGGCCTGCGTCATGTTGTTCGTCGTGCTGCCCCGTCGGCGGCTCCGGGCGGTCGAGACGCTCCAGAACCAGCTCGCCGAGGGAGACGAGATCATGACCACCGGTGGCCTGTTCGGGCGGATCACCCGCCTGGAGCAGGACTCCTTCGACCTCGAGGTCGCCCCCGGCACCGTCGTCCACTTCGCGCGGGGCGCGGTCGGCCGGCGGATCGGGAGCCCTTCCGAGCCCGACCCTACGTCGGCCGACGAAACGTCCGACTGAGGTCCACGTGCGCCGTCAGATCTGGCTCCTCGCCCTCACCGTCGTCCTCATCGTGGCGGCGTTCTTCGGGACGCTGTTCGGGAACAGCCGGCCCCAGCTCGGGCTCGACCTCCAGGGCGGCATCTCCGTCGTCCTCTTCCCGGTGAAGGGCTCCGACCTCTCGACGCTCGACACCGCGGTGCAGATCATCACGAACCGGGTCGACGCCCTCGGCGTCGCCGAGCCCGAGGTGAACCGCCAGGGCAACTCGATCGTCATCAACCTGCCCGGCGCGAGGAACCGCACCCAGGCGCTCTCGCTCATCGGACGCACCGCGCAGCTCGAGTTCCGCGTCGTGCAGGGCTTCGTCCCGTTCTCGCAATCGCTCAGCACGGGCACGACCACCACGGTCGCGGGCGCGACGACCACGACCGCGAAGGGCACCACGACGACGACCGGCGCGCCCACGACGACGGCCGCGATCAGCTCGCCGTCGACCACCGCGAAGAAGGGCGCGCTCGGCAAGACGCTCGACCTGAAACCCGTGTCGTACACGCGCAGTGCGGCGGCCGCGACCACGACCGCGGCGCCGACGACGACGACGAAGCCTGCGGCGACCACCACGACGAAGCCGGGCTCGACGACGACGTCGACGCTCGCGCCGGGCACCACGTGCAAGTCGCTCCTCACGAAGACGTCGCAGCTCAAGGACAGCCAGCCCGCGGTGCTCCCGTCGAAATCCGACGACGCGAACCCCGGCTGCTACTCGGTGGGGCCGCTGCTGCTGAACGGCCGGCGCGTGAAGACGGCGCGACCCCTGTACGACTCGAGCCAGGGCGGCTGGACCGTCGAGGTCACGTTCCGCGGCGACGACTTCGTCACGCAGGTCGCGCAGCCCGATGTCGGCAAGCAGGTCGCGATCATCCTCGACGGCGTGGTGCTCTCGGCGCCGACGATCCAGCCCAACATCACGGGCAAGACCGTCTCGATCACCGGGAGCTTCAGCCAGGGTGAGGCGAGCGACCTCGCGCTGTCACTGAAGTACGGCGCGCTGCCGGTGCAGTTCGACCAGAAGCAGCAGACCGTCGAGAGCGTCTCGCCCGAGCTCGGCAAGGACCAGCTCAAGGCGGGCATCGCCGCGGGCCTCATCGGCCTCGGGCTCGTCGCGCTCTACATGATCTTCTTCTACCGGCTGCTCGGTCTCGTCGTGTGGCTCGGTCTCGGCCTCACCGGCATGATCTTCTTCGCGCTCGTGAGCTATCTCGGGCACGCGCAGGGCCTGACGCTCACGCTCGCGGGGGTGACGGGCATCATCGTGTCGGTCGGTGTCACCGTCGACTCGTACGTCGTCTATTTCGAGCGATTAAAGGACGAAGTGCGCACGGGCAAGACGATCCGCTCGTCGCTCGACACCGGCTTCCGGCGCGCCTTCCGCACGATCGTCGCGGCCGACCTCGTCTCGCTGATCGGTGCGGGTGTGCTGTATCTGCTCGCGGTCGGCTCGGTGCGCGGCTTCGCGTACTTCCTCGGGATCTCGACCGCGATCGACCTCGTTCTCGCGTTCTGCTTCATGCACCCGCTCGTGGCGCTGATGGCGCGCCGTCCCACGCTCGTGCGGATGCGCGGCATCGGGATCGCGAGCGGTCTCGACGTGGCGGGGGAGACGAACCTGTGAGCGGCGTCCGCGAGGGCGTGCCCGGGGTCGACCGCCGCCACCGGCCGTCGGACTTCTACCACGAGCACACGAACTTCCAGTTCATCAAGCGCTCGCGCCGCTACCTGATCATCTCGCTCGCCGTCGTCGTGATCAGCCTCGCGGGCTTGTTCATCCGCGGCCTCAACCTCGGCATCGACTTCAAGGGCGGCGTGTCGTGGGAGGTCAAGGCGCAGGGCATCACGCCGACGATCGCGGGCGCGCGCGACGCGCTGCGTCCGACCGGTCAGAACGACGCCAAGGTCACGATCCTGAGCCCGGCCAGCGGCGGCAAGAGCATCCGCGTGCAGGCGAAGCTGCTCCACGACCCGATCACCGACACCCAGGACGCGCTCGCGAGCGCAACCGGCACGGAGCCGGCCAACGTGTCGGTCGAGGTGAACGGCCGCAAGGGCTCGTTCTCGGTGTCGGGCGTGAAGAGCCCGGACAAGACCGCGATCGAGAACGCGGTGAAGAAGGTCGTCACCGGCACCGTGACCGTGAGCGGGACGACCGCGACGTTGTCGGTGCCGAAGATGCCGGCGAGCACGCAGGACGAAGTCACGGACGCGCTCGCGAAGTACGCGCACGTGAGCGTCAGCGACGTCACCCTCAACACGGTCGGTCCGACGTGGGGTGCCGAGGTGAGTCACAAGGCGCTCGAGGCGTTGATCTTCTTCTTCATCGTCCTCGCGCTGTACCTGACGATCCGCTTCGAGGTGAAGATGTCGTTCGCCGCGATCGTCGCGGTGCTGCACGACATCGCGTTCACCGTCGGTGTGTACGCGGTCGTCGGCTTCCCGGTCACACCCGCGACCGTCACCGCCTTCCTCACGATCCTCGGGTTCTCGCTCTACGACACCGTCGTCGTGTTCGACAAGATCCGCGAGAACACGCAGTCGGTCGCGATGATGGGCCGGCAGACGTACGGCGAGACCGCGAACCGGTCGTTGAACCAGGTGCTGATGCGCTCGCTCTCGACGTCGATCGTCGCGTTGCTGCCGGTCGCGTCGCTGCTCGTCGTCGGCTCGTTCATCCTCGGCGCGACGTCGCTCGAGGAGTTCGCGCTCGCGCTGCTCGCCGGTCTGTTCGTCGGGACCTACTCGTCGATCTTCGTCGCGACGCCGCTGCTCGTGTGGGCAAAGGAGCGCGAGCCGCAGTACAAGGCGATCAAGGAGAAGCGGGCGCGCCAGGTCGTCGAGCCGCCCGCACCGCGCGCGGCGCGTGTGCCGGTCAGCGTGGGTGCGCCCGCGGGCAACGGCGCCGAGGGCACGGAGCCGCAGGAGTCCGAGCCGATCCCGGCGCGCGATCGCGGGGTGGCGGGCCCGCCGGCGGTCGGGCGGTCGCCGATCGCGCCGCGACCGCGCCAGCAGCGGGGCCGCAAGCGCCGCTGAGCTTTCTGGTCGCACTCGCTTCGCTCGCCGCTCCTGACGCCTCGGTCTCCGGGTCGAGCGGGCCGCTCGGCGTCCCGCTCGTTCTGGCGGTTGCGAGGCTCCGGACCGCGAGCAGGCGCTTGTAGAATTGGGTCCGATGGACGCCGGTTGGCTGCAGGCTCATGTCCGCGACATCCCGGATTACCCGCGTCCGGGGGTCGTCTTCAAGGACATCACGCCCGTCCTCGCGGCGCCGGATGCCTTCACCGCGGCCGTCGACGCGGTGGCCGCGCCCTTCGCCGATCGCCGCATCGACAAGGTCTTCGGCATCGAGGCGCGCGGCTTCGTGTTCGCGGCGCCGGTCGCCTACCGCCACGCGGCGGGCTTCGTGCCCGTGCGCAAGGCCGGAAAGCTGCCGTGGGAGATCGAGCGCGCCGAGTACGAGCTCGAGTACGGCAGCGACCTCCTCGAGGTGCACCGTGACGCGGTCCAACCGGGCGAGCAGGTGCTGATCGTCGACGACGTGCTCGCGACCGGCGGCACCGCCGCGGCCGCGCTGACCCTCGCCGAGAAGCTCGGCGGCGAGGTCGTCGGCTTCGCGTTCTTCATCGAGCTCGCGTTCCTGAACGGTCGCGACCGCCTCGCCGGCCACAAGGTCGAGGCCGTCCTGGAGTACGAGTCGTGAGCCACGAGAGCGAGCTCACTCCCATCCCGCGTGTGGAGCGGCGAGCGCCCGCGGGTCGGGTATCCCGGCCCGCAGCGAGTGCGACCATGGGCGTGGAGAGCTCCTCATGAAGACGTCGACCTTGATCCCCACGTTGCCGCGGCGCCGGCAGCATCATCCCGAGGTCGACTCGGTCCTGCAGCCGCTGCTCGATTGCTACGTCGGTCGTCATCCCAAGGCCGACACGACGCTGATCGAGCACGCCTACGCGGTCGCGCGCGAGGCGCACGCGAATCAGGTGCGCCGTTCCGGCGACGCCTACATCACGCATCCCGTCGGTGTCGCGCTCGTGCTCGCCGACCTCGGTCTCGACGACATGACGATCGCGGCCGCGTTGCTGCACGACGCGGTCGAGGACACGCCGGTCACGCTCGAGGATCTCGAGGTCGAGTTCGGGTCCGACGTCGCGCGCATCGTCGACGGTGTCACGAAGCTGGAGCGCATCCACTTCGACTCGAAGGAGGCGCAGCAGGCCGCGACGATGCGGAAGATGCTCGTCGCGATGGCGAAGGACATCCGCGTCCTCGTCATCAAGCTCGCCGACCGGCTCCACAACATGCGCACGATCGCGTCGCTCCCGCCCGCGAAGCAGGAGCGCATCGCGCAGGAGACGATCGACATCTACGCGCCGCTCGCGCACCGGCTCGGCATCGGCGACGTCAAGTGGCAGCTCGAAGACCTCGCGTTCGCGGTGCTGCATCCTCGCCGCTACGCGGAGATCGAGCAGATGGTGGCGCAGCGCGCGCCGCTGCGCGAGGAGCAACTGGACGACGTGCTCGAGCAGGTGCGCTCGCGTCTCGCCGACCTGCACGTCGACGCGGAAGTCACCGGCCGGCCGAAGCACTACTGGTCGATCTACGAGAAGATGATCGTGCGGGGCAAGGAGTTCGACGAGATCCACGATCTCCTCGGCATCCGCGTGATCGTCGAGTCCGTGAAGGACTGCTACGGAGCGCTCGGCTCGATCCACGCGTTGTGGCGGCCGGTGCAGGGTCGCTTCAAGGACTACATCGCGATGCCGAAGTTCAACCTCTACCAGTCGTTGCACACGACGGTGGTGGGTCCGGGCGGCAAGCCGGTCGAGGTGCAGATCCGCACGCGCGAGATGCACCGCCGCGGCGAGTACGGCGTTGCCGCGCACTGGGGCTACAAGGAGCAGCGCAACCCGGCCGAGGACCTCGCGTGGCTGCAGCAGCTCGTCGACTGGCAGCAGGAGACGAGCGACCCCGCGGAGTTCATGGCGAGCCTGAAGGTCGACCTCGACCAGGACGAGGTCTACGTCTTCACGCCGAAGGGTCAGGTCGTGACGCTCGCGACGGGCGCGACGGCGATCGACTTCGCGTACGCGATCCACACCGAGATCGGTCACCGTTGCATCGGTGCGCGCGTGAACGGGTTGCTCGTGCCGCTCGACTCGACGCTCGGCTCCGGCGACTCGTGCGAGGTCTTCACGAGCAAGGCCGCGGGTGCGGGGCCGTCGCGCGACTGGCTCGCGATCGCGCAGACACCGCGCGCGCGGGCGAAGATCCGGCAGTGGTTCTCGCGTGAGCGCCGCACCGACGCGATCGAGACCGGCCGCGACGAGTTGGTGAAGGCGCTCCGCCGCGAGGGTCTGCCCGTGCAGAAGCTCCAGGCCGCGGGGGTGCTGCGCGGCATCGCCGAGCGGATGAACTACGGCGACCTCGAATCGCTCCAGGTCGCGATCGGCGAGAACCACGTCGCCGCGAAGACGGTCGCCCAGCGCGTGCATCGCGAGCTGCGCGGCGGCGAGGAGCAGATGCCGGTCACCGCGACCCGCCGGTCGCGTGGCCAGACCCGCCGCAGCGGTGTCGGCGTACACGTCGAGGGCCTCGACGACATCCTCGTGCGGTTGTCGCGGTGCTGCACCCCGGTTCCGGGCGACGAGATCATGGGCTTCGTCACGCGCGGGCGCGGCGTGTCCGTCCACCGCACCGACTGCGCCAACGGCGCGAGCCTGCGCACCCAGGTCGACCGGGTCATCGAGGTCGAGTGGGACCAGAACGCGCCGAGCGCCTACGTCGTCTCGATCGAGATCGAGGCCTTCGACCGGTCCCGGCTGCTGCGAGACCTGTCGGAGGTGCTGTCCGAGCACCACGTGAACATCCGGTCGTGCACGTCGCAGACGCAGTCGGACGCGATCGCCCGGCTGCGGTTCGAGTTCGAGCTCGCCGACCCCGGCCACCTCGACTCGCTCCTCTCCGCCGTGATCCAGGTCGACTCGGTCTTCGCCGCGAACCGCGTGCTGCCCGCTCGTCGCGGGTAGCCCCTCGCCGTTCCCGTCGCGCCGTCGTTGCGGCCGGCTCAACCGCGGGCCTCGCCGCGCCGATACCGCTCCGGACGGAACGAGGTCGCGGAGCGTGCGAGTCCACAACGGAGCCGGGGACGGTGCGGGGGTCGGCGACCGCTGCCGCGCGGCTCGGGCCCGGTTCCGAGGCTTCGCTCGCCGGGGTGAGGACGGTCTCACCCTGCTCGAGCTCGTCGTCGCCATCAGCTGCTTCGCCATCATCACCGGTGGGGTCGCGGCCACGATCGACTCGGGCCTGACGCTCACGCGCGACAACCGCGAGCGCTCCGTCGCCGCGAACCTCGCGAGCCAGGAGATGGACACCGTCCGCTCGATCCCGTTCACGTCGATCGCGCCGCGCACGGTCACGCAGAACGTCGACGGCACGAGCTACACGATCACGCGCGAGCTCACGTGGGTCTCGCGCACCGCGACGAACGGCCCCTGCGACGGCGCGAACCAGAACCCCGAGCTCTTGCGCGTGCGCGTCGTCGTCACGTGGCCGAACATGCGCGGGGTCGCGCCGGTGTCGTCGGACACGACGATGGCGCCCCCCATCGGCGCGTACAGCGCGAACTCCGGGCACATCGCGGTGAAGGTGCTCGACGGTGCCGCGGCCGGCGCGTTCGGCACCTCGGTGCAGATCACCGGGCCGACGACCAAGAGCCAGCCCACCAACGACGACGGCTGCGCGTTCTTCGCGTTCCTCACCCCGGGCACCTACACCGTTGCCCTGAACACGATCGGATACGTCGACCGGCAGGGTCTGCAGACACCGAGTCAGACCGTCAGTGTCACGAGCGGCAACGTCAGCAGCGTCCAGTTCGACTACGACCAGGCGAGCGCGCTGTCGCTCACGCTCGCGCCGAGCGCGGGCGGGACGCCGCCGAACGACCTCGCGATCTCGCTCGGCAACACGTCGTTCCTACCGACGGGCGTGCGGCTGTACGCGGGCACCGGGCTCACGCGCTCGATCGGCAGCCTGTTCCCGGCGGCCGACGGTTACACCGCGTGGGGCGGTTCCTGCGCCGACGCCGATCCCGAGGGCGACCAGGCGGGGAACGCAGGCCCGTACTGGCCCGGCGGCATGCGCCCCGCGCCGTTCGCGGCGCCCGCCGGCGGCACGACCACCGGAACGGTGCCGCTCGAGAGCGCCGCGCTCACCGTGATGGCGGGCGGCCTCCCCGTCTCGGGCGCGACCGTCGTCGCGACGCACGCGGCGGACTCGGTGTGCGCAAGCGGCGAGACGCACTCGCTGGGCACGACCGACGCGACCGGCGCGCTCACGACCGCGTTGCCGTACGGCACGTGGCAGCTGTCGGTGACCGGTCGCAACGCGCTGACCACATGGCCGTCGCTCGTGCTCGATCCGACCGCGACCACCACCCCGGCCGTCGAAGTGGACGTGCAATGAAGGTCGTCGCGCGCCTTCGCCGTCGTCTGCAGCGAGACCAACAGGGCTCGTCGATCCTCGAGCTCATGACGACGTTGCTCTTGCTCGGCGTCGTGATGGGCACGGTGATGACGGGCACGTTCTCGGCGAACAACGCGGTGATGGGCGCGTCGCTGCGGCTCGAGAACCTCGACCAGGCGCGCACGCTGATGGCGTCGTTGACGAAGGACGTCCGCACGGCCGTGCATCTGTCGGCCGGTACGTCGCCGTTCATCGTCGCCGACGCCAACCACGCGACGTTCTACGCGAACCTCAGCACGACGGGTGCGCCGAAGAAGGTCGACCTCGCGATCGACTCGCAGAGCCGGCTCATCGAGAAGGTCTGGAACGCCGACGCGGGGTCGAGCGCACCGAACTACACGTACACCGGCGCGGCGACGGTGCGCCTCGTCGGGCGCTACCTCGCGAACTCGGCCGCGGCCCCGCTGTTCACGTATCTCGACGACACCGGCGACGCATTGCCGAACACGCCGTTGAACGCGACCGACCTCCTCGCGGTCAACGCCGTGCAGATCGAGCTGGTCGTGAAGAAGAACGTCGCGACGCCCCTCAACGCGACGACGCTCCTCAACACCGTGCGACTGCCGAACCTCGACTACGACAACGACGTGAGCGGCTCGTGAGGTTTCCCCGACACCGCGACGAGAGTGGCTTCGCGCTCGCGACCGTGATGATCGTGTCGCTCATCCTGAGCATGCTCGCGCTCGCGACGGTCGACTACGCGGTGGGGTCGCAGAACATCTCGCATCACGACCAGAACTGGAACGCCGCGCTCGCCGCGGCCGAGGCCGGCATCGACGACTACATCTTCCGGCTCAACGAGAACGGCAACTACTGGCAGTACAACGCGGGGAATCTGCCGCCCGACGGGAACAAGGCGTTCATCCAGTACGTGGCGGTCGCGGGGTCGGCGACGAACTCGAAGTTCCGCTACGACGTCGACGCGTCGCTGCTCGCGGCGAGCGGTGTGATCGCGCTCACGTCGACCGGCCGGGTCGGCAACGCGGCGCGCAGCGTGCGGGTGACGCTCCGCCGCCGCAGTTTCCTCGACTACCTCTACTTCACGGACTTCGAGACCCAGGACCCTGCGCTGTACACGGGCACGCCGTTCACCGCGACGCAGGCACAGACGTACTGCGCGAAGTACTACTACGGGGGAATCGGCAACCAGCGCGACGAGCCGAGTCGCACCGACTTCGTCGGTGACAGCGACAGCAACAGCTCGTACTGCGGCGACATCTCGTTCGTCGGCAGCGACAAGCTGAACGGGCCCATGCACACGAACGACGCGTTCATGGTGTGCGGCAACGCGCAGTTCCTCGGGCACGTGACGACGAGTTGGACCGGCGCGAGCGGCAAGCTCTACCGCGACAACTGCCCGACGAGTCATCCGGTGTTCGCGGACCCCGGCGGCCCGACGTACGCGGCGCCGTTGACGATGCCGCCGACCAACTCGGCGCTCAAGTCGTACGTCGCCGCGGGGACGGGTGGCTGCCTCTACACGGGGCCGACGCGTATCAAGGTTTTGTCGAACGGTCAGATGACGGTGAAGAGCCCGTTCTCGAAGAACACGAACAACACGACCGCGGGTCAGTGTCCCAAGAACGGCACCGGAACGCTGCCCGCCGACGGCGTGATCTACGTGCAGAACGTGCCGTCGACGACGACGGATCCGAACTACACGAACGGTTGTCCGTACACCGTCAGCGACGGCGGCGGTGACAACCGCGCGCACCCACTCGGGCTGCCCGTGCACAACGACACGACGACCTACGGGTGTCGCAACGGTGACGTGTTCGTCGAGGGGACGCTCAAGGGCCAGCTCACGATCGCGTCCGAGAACAACATCGATATCACGTGGAGCCTGCAGTACAACTCGGGCGTCGCGGGCACCGATCTGCTCGGCCTGATCGCGAACAACTACATCGAGGTGTACCACCCGACGAGCTGCGCGGCCGGCGCGACGACGTCGTCGTGCAATCTCAGCGCGACCATCCCGGGTGAGACGCCCGCGCGCACGACCGCGAACACGTCGCCGACCATCCAGGCCGCGATGTTGTCACTGAGCCACTCGGTGCACGTGCAGAACTACGACCGCGGCGCGCCGCTCGGCACGCTGCACGTCGTCGGCGTGCTCGCGCAGCGCTACCGCGGCGCGGTCGGCACGAACTCGAACGGCACGATCATCACCGGCTTCTCGAAGGACTACACGTACGACCAGCGGCTGAAGTACCTGTCGCCGCCGTACTTCCTCGACCCCGTCGCGTCGCAATGGGGCGGTGTCACGTGGGCCGAGAACAAAGTGCCGACCGGGTATTAGGCGGCAATTGAGTCCGGGTCGGAGCGGCCCGCGCCCGTAACATGCGCGGATGTCCGACTCCCGGGACGCGTACCGCGCGCCGTACGGAACACGCGATGTGCTCGCGCCCGAGTCGGACCGCTGGCAGGCGCTCGTCGCGACCTTCGCCGACCGGGCCCGGCGCTTCGGCTACGGCCTCGTCCTGACGCCGATCTTCGAGCACGTCGAGGTCTTCCACCGGGTCGGCGAGAGCACCGACGTCGTCAGCAAGGAGATGTACGAGTTCACCGACCGCGGGGGCCGACAGCTCGCGCTGCGGCCCGAGGGCACCGCGTCGGTGGTGCGGGCGTACGTGCAGCACCGACCGCCGGTGCCGTGGAAGTGCTGGTACCTCGCGCCGAACTTCCGCGCCGAACGGCCGCAGAAGGGCCGCTATCGCCAGCACTACCAGGTCGGCGCGGAAGTGTTGGGCGTCGACGATCCCGACGTCGACGTCGAGGTGATCGCGCTCCTGTGGGGCTTCCTGCGCGAGCTCGGCCTGTCGCGCACGCGGTTGCTCCTCAACTCGATGGGTGATCAGGAGAGCCGGGCGCGACACCGCGCGGTGTTGCTCGAGTACTTCCACGATCACGCGGACCTGCTCGGCGACGAGATGGCGCGCGCGGAGCTCAACCCGCTGCGCATCCTCGACTCGAAGCGACCCGACTGGCAGGCGATGCTCGACGCCGCGCCACGACTCGGCGACCACCTCGGCGACGAGTCGGCCGCGCACTTCGCGCGCGTGCAAGACGGCTTGCGCGCGCTCGACATCCCGTTCGAGCTCTCGCCGCGTCTCGTGCGCGGCTTCGACTACTACACGCGCACGACGTTCGAGTTGCAGAGCGACACGATCGACGCCGCACAGAACGCGCTCGGCGGCGGTGGCCGCTACGACCGGCTCGCGGAGGAGATGGGCGGTCCGCCGACTCCGTCGATCGGTTTCGGCGCGGGCATCGAGCGCATCCTGCTCGCGTGCGACGCGGAATCGGTGTTGCCGGCGCCCGAGGCGCGCGTCGAGGTGTTCGTCGTCGACCTGCTCGGCACCGAGGAAGCGACCGTGCTCGTGCACGAGCTGCGCGAGCGCGGCGTCGCCGCCGACCGCGCGTACGGCGGGCGTTCGGGCAAGAAGCAGTGGGCCGCCGCCGACAAATCGGGCGCGACGTACGGCGTGATGCTCGCACCGCGCGAGTCCGAGGCCGGCGCCGTCGCGGTGAAGGACCTGCGGTCGGGCGAACAGGTCGAGGTGAAGCGGTCCGAGGTCGGCGAGTGGCTACGAGAGAGAACGGGGCACCAGTAGATGATGCGATCGCACCGGGCGGGCGACCTCCGCGCCGGCGACATCGGCACCGAGGTGACGCTGTGCGGCTGGGTCGGGCACCGACGCGACCACGGCGGCGTCGTCTTCCTCGACCTGCGGGATGTCGCGGGCGTGCTCCAGGTCGTCGTCGATCCGACGATTCCCGGTTGCGAAGGCGTGCACCGCGTGCGGGCGGAGTGGGTGCTGCGCGTGCGAGGTGTCGTGCGCGCGCGCCCGGACGGCACGGTGAACGCCGACATGCCGACCGGTGAGATCGAGATCGCGGCGAGCACGCTCGAGGTGCTGTCGGAATCGGAGCCGATCCCGTTCCCGCTCGACGACCGCACCGACGTCGACGAGGTGCTGCGGCTTCGGCACCGCTATCTCGACCTGCGGCGCGCGCCGATGCAACGCAACCTGCGCATCCGCGCCGCGGTCAACAGCAGCATCCGCACCGCGATGGAGGCCGAGGGCTTCGTCGAAGTCGAGACGCCGATGCTCATCGCGTCGACGCCGGAAGGCGCACGCGACTTCGTCGTGCCGTCGCGCCTCAAGCCGGGCTCGTTCTACGCGCTGCCCCAGAGCCCGCAGCTGTTCAAGCAGCTTTTGATGGTCGGCGGCATGGATCGCTACTACCAGATCGCCCGCTGTCTGCGCGACGAGGACCTGCGCGCCGATCGCCAGTTCGAGTTCATGCAGCTCGACGCGGAGATGAGCTTCGCGGACCAGGAGGACGTGCTCGACGTGATCGGGCGCGCCGTCGTGCGCGCGGCCGAGGCGGTCCGGGGCGAGCCGGTGCCGCCGATCGAGCGCATGACCTGGCTCGACGGCATGGAGCGCTACGGCACCGACAAGCCCGACCTGCGTTTCGGCATGGAGCTCGTCGATCTGTCCGAAGTCTTCGAGGCGACCGAGTTCCGCGCGTTCGCGGGCGCGGAGACGGTCAAGGGAATCTGCGTTCCGGGCTCCGGCGACCTGTCCCGGTCGCGCGTCGACGCGCTCGTCGACCGCGCGAAGGAGCTCGGCGCCGCCGGTCTCGTGTGGATGCGAGTCGGCGCGGAGTCGGTGCTCGAGTCGCCCGTCGTGAAGTTCCTGTCGGAAGCGGAGCAGCTCGGCATCGTCGACGGCCTCGGCGCGCGCCCAGGTGACCTCGTGCTGATCGCGGCGGGGGAGCGCGCGCTGACGCGCTCGGTGCTCGGTCAGCTCCGGCTCGATTTGGGACGCCCGCCGGTCGGTGAGGGCCCGCTGCGGTTCCTCTGGCTCGTCGACTTCCCGCTGTTCGAGATGCTCGACGCCGAGGGCCGGCCGGTGCCCGCGCACCACCCGTTCACGATGCCGCATCCCGACGACATCGACCGCCTCGAGTCCGACCCGTTGTCGGTGCGCTCGCAGTCGTACGACCTCGTGCTGAACGGTTGGGAGCTCGGTTCGGGGAGCGTGCGAATCCACCGGCCCGACATCCAGAGCCGGGTGTTCTCGCTCATCGGCATCGATGCGGAGACCGCGCAGGCGCGGTTCGGGTTCCTGCTGGACGCGTTCCGCTTCGGCGCGCCGCCGCACGCGGGCTTCGCCTTCGGCATCGACCGCCTGGTTGCGATCCTGGCGGGCGAGGAGAACATCCGCGAGGTGATCGCGTTCCCGAAGACGCAGTCGGGGAGCGATCCACTGACCGACGCGCCGAGCGCGATCGACGCCGCGCAGCTGCGCGAGCTCGGACTGCAGCTGCGGCCGGCCAAGTCGTAACCGGCGCGGGGTGGCGGTCCGGCGGAACCGCTCGGCGTCGCGCCGAAAACGTCATTTGCGCGATCCGTCCATTTGGACCTATCGCGCGCAGCGATCGGAACGCCGCGGCCGATCACGGCACGCGATGCTTCCATTTGGAGGCAACGCGCAAATGCGCTTTTCGGTGGGCCGCCGGCGGGGTGCGGGGCATCGGGCGAGCCGTAGGCTCCCTCCCCATGCCGAAGGCCTCGGGCGGCGGCGCCGACCTGTTCGCGAGCGCGGTCGAAGATCGCCTCGCGCGCCGCGCCCCGCTGGCCGCGCGCCTCAGACCCCGCAATCTCGACGAGGTCGTCGGCCAGGGCCACCTGCTCGGAGCGGGCAAGCCGCTGCGGGTCTTGATCGAGTCGGACCGGCTCTCGAGCGTGATCCTCTGGGGCCCGCCCGGCACGGGCAAGACGACGATCGCCCGCCTCGTCGCCGGCGCGACCAGCAAGGCGTTCGAGCCGCTGTCGGCCGTGACCGCGGGCGTGAAGGACGTGCGGGAGGTCGTCGAACGGGCCCGGGGCCGGCTCGGCGAGCAGGGCAAGGGCACGATCCTCTTCCTCGACGAGGTCCACCGCTTCAACCGCACCCAGCAGGACGCGCTGCTGCCCCATGTCGAGGACGGTCTGCTCGTCCTCATCGGTGCGACGACCGAGAACCCCTTCTTCTCGCTCACCGGTCCGCTGCTGTCGCGCTCGACCCTCTTCCGTCTCGAATCGCTCACCACCAAAGACCTCGCCGTCGTGCTGCGCCGCGCGCTCGAAGACCGCGACCGCGGCCTCGGCAAGGAGCCGGTCGACATCGACGAGGACGCGCTCGAGCACCTCGCCGATCGTTCCGAAGGCGACGCCCGCCACGCGCTCACCTGCCTCGAGCTCGCGCACGCGCTCGCGGTCGAGCGCGCGAACGCGCAGACCGCCGCGGGCGACGACACCGACGAGAAGCCGCGCATCACGATCGAAGACGCGGAAGCCGCGCTCGCGATGCGCGCGCTGCGCTACGGCGACGACGACCACTACGACATCACGTCCGCGTTCATCAAGAGCATCCGCGGATCGGATCCCGACGCGGGTCTCTACTGGCTCGCGCGCATGCTCGAGGCCGGGGAGGACGCGCGCTTCGTCGCGCGCCGGCTCGTGATCCTCGCGTCCGAGGACATCGGCATGGCCGACCCCACCGCGCTGCTCGTCGCCGATGCTGCGGCGCGTGCGGTCGAGCTCGTCGGGCTGCCCGAGGCCGGCATCAACCTCGCGCACGCGGTGATCCACCTCTCGCTCGCGCCCAAGTCGAACAGCGTCATCACCGCGCTCGGTTCGGCGCTCGAGACGGTGCGCCGCCTGCCGGCCGGTGCGGTGCCCGCCCACCTGCGGGATGCGCACTATCCCGGGGCGAAGTCCCTCGGTCACGGGGAGGGCTACCAGTATCCTCATAACGCCGAATCGGGCTGGGTCGCCCAGGAGCACGTGCCCGGTGAGGTCGCCGGGACCCGCTTCTACCGGCCCGGACGGCACGGCGCCGAGGTCGAGCTGGTGGAGCAGTGGAATCGCAGGCGAGCGGCCGGGATCCCGGCCGACGAGGAGATCGATGAGCGCAGCTGACGTTGTGGCCGTGGTCGCCGCGGCCGTCGCCGCGGTCCTTGCGGGTGCGCTCGTCGTCGCCCTGCTGTCGCTCGCGTCGACGCTGCGCGCGTTGCGCGCCGCCGCCGATCTGCTCCGTGAGGAGACGCTCCCACTCGTCGCCGATCTTCACCGCGCGGTGGCCGACACCGTCGACGAGGTCGAGCGGGTCGACCGCATCATCACCGCGGCCGAGGGGATCGGTGACCGCGTCGACGGCGCGTCCCGTCTCGCGTACCGCGCCTTCGGGAGTCCGGTCGTGAAGGCGATGGCGTTCGGCGCGGGGGTGTCGCAGGCGACGCGCCGCCTGCGCGGCACGAAGGAACGTGAGCACGAGCACGCGGCGGTCCCGATCAGCCGCGGTCGTCGGAAGGGCGCCTGATGTTCAAGCGCGCGCGTTGGATGGTGCTCGGCTACTCGCTCGGCGCGGGAACGTCGTACCTCGCCGCGCGCCGGTTGCGGCGCGTCGCGCAGCGCTACACGCCGACCGGTGTCGCAACGCGCGTCGGCGGCACGAAGCGTTCCGTGCAGAACGCGGTGGTCGCGGGGCGCGACACGATGCGCGACCGCGAGGTCGAGCTGCGCTCGAACCATTCACTCGATCGCGGCGCGCGCCGTCGCATCCGCGCCACCTGAGGCCGGCCGTGCCGAACCCGCCGCGCACCGCCGACGAGCTGCGCCAGTCCTGGTACGACTTCTTCACCGCGCACGGCCACACGCCCGTGCCGTCGGCGAGCGTCATCCCGATCGACCGCACGCTGCTCTTCACGGTCGCGGGCATGGTGCCGTTCAAGCCCTACTTCGTCGGCGACGAGAAGCCGCCGTTCTCGCGGGCGACGTCGGTGCAGAAGTGCATCCGCGCCGGTGGCAAGCACAACGACCTCGACGACATCGGCCGCACGAACCGGCACATGTCGTTCTTCGAGATGCTCGGCAACTTCAGCTTCGGCGACTACTTCAAGGCCGATGCGATCCCGTGGTCGTGGGAGTTCTACACCGAGGTCCTCGGCTTCGATCCCGACAAGCTGTGGGTCACGGTGCACGAGACCGACGACGAGGCCGAGGCCATCTGGCGCGAGATCGTGGGCGTCCCGTCCGAGCGCATCCAACGCCTCGGCGAGCCCAACTTCTGGCGCATGGCCGATACCGGACCGTGCGGACCGAGCTCGGAGATCTTCTGGGACCTCGGGTCGGAGCACGGCGAGGCCGGCGGACCCGCGCACGGCGGCGAGGACCGCTACATCGAGATCTGGAACCTCGTGTTCATGCAGTACGACGCGCAGCCCGACGGCTCGCTGCCTCCGCTCCCCGCGCCGTGCGTCGACACCGGCGCCGGGCTCGAGCGCAACCTCGCGATGCTCCAGGGCGTCGACTCGGTCTGGGCCATCGACGGGTTCCGCCCGCTCATCGCGACCGCCGAGCGGGTCACGGAGGTTGCGTACGAGGGCTTCCCCGGCGGCGAACGCGACGTGTCGCTGCGCATCCTCGCCGACCACGCGCGCACCACCGCGTTCGCGGTGAGCGACGGCGTCGTGCCGTCGAACGAGGAGCGCGGCTACGTGCTCCGGCGCATCATCCGCAACGCCGTGCGCCACGCGTACCAACTCGGCGCGCGCGACCTCGTGATGCCGGCGATGGTCGACGCGACCGTCGATGTAATGGGTGACGCGTACCCGGAGCTGCTCGCGAACCGGGAGCTCGTCAACACGATCGTGGCGCGTGAGGAGACCCGTTTTCGCGCCACGCTCGAACGCGGCCTCGACATGCTCGACGAGGTGCTGGCGCGCGGCGACGTGTCGGGCGACGACGCGTTCCGACTTCACGACACGCTCGGCTTCCCGATCGACCTCACGCGCGAGATCGCGGGCGAACGCGGTCATTCCGTCGACCTCGAGGGCTTCGAAGCGCGCATGCGCGATCAGCGCACGCGCGCTCGAGAGGCGCACAAGGAGGCCGGTGGCGCCGCGAGCGCGCCGGTCGAGCTCTACCGCGAGCTCTTCGAAGAGCACAGCGGCACCGAGTTCACGGGACGCGACGAGTACGCGTCGAGCGCGCGCGTGCTCGCGTTGATCGCGAACGGCGAGCGCACGAACCGCGCCGAACCCGGTGCGACGGTCGACGTCGTGCTCGACCGCACCCCGTTCTACGCGGAGTCCGGCGGCCAGGTCGGCGACACCGGCACGATCACGGTCGACGCGACCGGCGCGCGCCTCGACGTGCTCGACACGCAGTACGGCCTGCCCGGTTCGCTGGTCGTGCACCGCGCCCGTGTCGCCGGCGAGACCGCGGTCGTCGAGGGCGACGATGTCACCGCCGCGATCGACGGCGCGCGCCGTGACCGCATCCGTCGCAACCACACCGCGACCCACGTGCTGCATTGGGCGCTGCGCGAGGTGCTCGGCAAGGACGTGAAGCAGGCCGGGTCGCTCGTCTCGCCCGAGCGTCTGCGTTTCGACTTCAGCCACCACGAGGCGGTGTCGACCGCGCAGCTCGTCGAGGTCGAGCGGCTCGCGAACGAGCAGATCATCGGCGACGCGCCGGTGAGTCACAACGAGATGACGAAGATCGACGCCGAGGCGCTCGGCGCCATCGCGTTCTTCGGCGACAAGTACGGCGACGTCGTGCGCGTGCTCGAAGCGGGTCCGTCGATCGAGCTGTGCGGCGGTACCCACGTCGACGCGCTCGGCTTCATCGGTCCGATCAAGATCGTCAGCGAGGGCTCGGTCGGCGCGAACCTGCGGCGGATCGAAGCCGTCACCGGTGACGCCGCGCTCGCGCGCATCGCCGACGAGGAGGCGACGCTGCGTCGCCTCGGTGATCGCCTGCGCGCCGCGCCCGCAGAGGTCGAGGAGAAGGTCGACCGGCTGCTCGCGCAGGTGAAGGAGCTCAACGACGAGGTCGCCGCGCTGCGCGCACGCGAGGCGAAGCTCGCGGCGGAGGGTCTCGCGGCGTCGGCGGTCGGCGGAACCGTCGTCGCACGCCGCGACGGGCTCGCTCCCGACGAGCTCCGTCAGCTCGCGCAGGCCACGCTGGCCGCGATCGGGCAGGGCGTGGTCGCGCTCGTCGGGATCGGGCCCGACGGCACGAAGGCCGGGATCGTCGTCGCGGTGAGCAAGGACCGGCGCGCGGCGGGCGCGGCGGCACCGGAGCTCGCGCAGGACGCGGCGCGCGCGCTCGGCGGCGGTACCGGCAAGCAACCCGAGCTCGCACAGGGCGGCGGTCCGAAGGTCGACGGGATCGACGACGCGCTCCGTCTGGTGCGCGAGCGGGTCGAGCCCTGGGCCCGTTGAGCGCCGGTGCGCCCGGTCGCGTCCTGGGTGTCGATCTCGGCTCGAAGCGCATCGGCCTCGCGCTCAGCGATCCCGGCCGCCACATCGCGAGCCCGCTCGGGGTCCTGACGCGCGCGAAGACGCAGGTCGAGGACCATCGCTCGATTTTGGCGGCGGCCCGCGAGAATGAGGCGGTGGCGATCGTCGTCGGGCTGCCGATCTCGCTGTCCGGCGGTCTCGGTCCCGCGGCCCGCGCCGCGCTCGCGGAGATCGAGGCGCTGCGCGCGCTCGCGGGTCCCGAGCTCGCCATCACCGCCGCCGACGAGCGGCTGACGACGGTGACCGCGGAGCGCTCGTTGCGCGAGGCCCGGCTCGGCCGCGAGGCGCGCAGGGCGGTCGTCGACAAGGTCGCGGCCGCGGTGATGCTCCAGGCCTGGCTCGAGTCGGGCGCGTGATCAGCGACACCGACACCGACGCCGACCCTCGCGGCGGTCGCGCGCGCGAGGCCCATCTCGAACGGCGCCGACGCCGGCGGCGCCGGATCCTCGTACCCATCGTGTTCCTCAGCCCGCTGCTGATCCTGGTCGCCGTCGTCTACGGGTGGTGGCGGTACCAGCTCGATCCGCCCGGTGGGCCCGGCGACACGGTCACCGTCACGGTCGCGTCGGGCGCGGGCGTGCGCGACATCGGCAAGGAGCTCGCGCACGAGAAGGTGATCGGATCGAGCTTCGCCTTCGACGCGTACGTGCGCATCAAGCACGCGGGACCGTTCGACGCGGGGGAGTACCACCTGCGCAAGCACCTCGGCATCCAGGGCGCGGTCGACCTGCTCGACAAGGGTCCGGTGATCACGTACGAGACGCTGCGGATCACGCCCGGTCTGTGGCTCTCGGAGGTCGCGGCACACGTGCACGCGCAGCTGCCGTGGATCTCCGCGACCGACGTGCTCACGGTGGCGCGCTCGAACGCCGTACGGTCGAAGTTCGAGCCCGCGAACGTGCACACCCTCGAAGGCTTCCTCTATCCCGACACGTACCGCTTCACGAAGCACGACACCGCGACCGCGGTCGTGCGCACGATGGTGCGCCGCTTCGACCAGATCGCGACCGCGGCGGGCCTCGGCACCCCGCAGGTCGCGGGGCAGACGCCGTATCAGGTGCTCACGATCGCGTCGATCGTGCAGGAGGAGTCGGGAACCGCGCCCGACGATCCGTTGATCGCGTCGGTCATCGACAACCGCTTGCAGCAGAACATGCTGCTGCAGATGGACGCGACCGTCGTCTACGCGCTGCAGCAGCGCAAGGCGTCGAACACCGCGGCCGACCGCGCGAACCCGTCGCCCTACAACACGTACGTGCACACCGGACTCCCGCCGACGCCGATCGGCGCGATCACGAAGACCGCGCTCGCCGCCGCGCAGCATCCGGCGCACACGACGTACCTCTATTTCGTCGTCGCCGGACGCGACGGGCACAGCGCGTTCGCGACGACGCTCGCGGAGCACGAGCAGAACGTGCAGCACGCGCGCGAGCTCGGGCTCCTGCAGTGATCACCGGGCACACGCGGCTCGCCGCGGTGATCGGCGATCCGGTGCGGCACTCCGTGTCGCCGGTGATGCACAACGCCGCGTTCGCGGCCGTCGAGCTCGACTGGGTCTTCGTCGCGCTGCCGGTGCCGGCCGGCGCGGGGGTTCAGGCGCTCGACGGGGTACGCGTGCTCGGCATCGACGGCGTGAGCGTGACCATGCCGCACAAGGCGGCCGCGGCCGAGGCCTGCGACGTCGTGCGCGGCGACGCCGCGGTGCTGCGTAGCGTGAACTGCGTGTCGCGTCGGGACGACGGCGCGCTCGTCGGCGAGTCGACCGACGGCGAAGGCTTCCTGCGTTCGCTCCGCGACGAAGGCCACGATCCCGCAGGCGTCGACGCGGTCGTGCTCGGCGCGGGCGGAGTGAGTCGCGCCGTCGCGCTCGCGCTCGCGCGGGCGGGTGCGTCGGTGCGGGTCGCGGCGCGACGGCCGGACGCGGCGCGCGAGTGCGCCGCGCTCGGCGACGGCATCACCGCGGTCGACTGGCCGGGCGCGGCCGAGGCGGTCCGCGAGTGCCGGCTCGTCGTGAACGGCACGCCGATCGGCATGGCCGCCCGCGGCGCCGACCCCGCCGCCGAGCTCGCGGAGCTGCCGTTCTCCGGGGCCGACCTCGGTCCCGAGCACGTCGTCGCCGACCTCGTCTACCTGCCCCGCCGCACCCCGCTGCTCGAGCTCGCGGCGAGCCGGGGCGCGCAGACCGTCGAGGGCATCGGCATGCTCGTCCACCAGGGCGCGATTGCCTTCGAGCGCTGGACGGGCGTCACCGCGCCGGTCGCGGTGATGAAGCAGCACGCGGTTTCCGCCCTGGGCTGAAACCCACTCAACCGGACCCGACTCGCGTGCCGATGATGGGGGCAGACGAAGGACGGGGAATCGCGTGTCGCTGCAGGGGACGTTCGACACGCTGTCGGTGACCGAGCTGTTCGGGCTCCTCTCGACGGCAGGCAAGACCGGCGCGCTCCGCCTCGAAGCCGGGCACCACGAGGCATCGCTGCTCGTGCGCGCCGGCCGCTGCTGCGCGGTCGACGACGGCGCCCCGGTTGCCCTCGGAACCGAGTCCGAGTTGGGTGCCCGCCTCGTCGACGTCGGCTTCACGCTCGCCCGCCAGCCCGAGGGCTCGTTCCGGTTCAGCGACGGCGACGTCGCGGAGTCGGGCGTCTCGGTCGCGTTCGACCCTGCGGTCGCCGAGATCACCGCGATGGTCGAGGCGTGGAAGGACATCGAGACCACCATCCCGTCCCTCGACGTCCGGCTGCGGCTGGCCCCCGCGCTGGGCGCGGAGGAGATCGTCCTCGGCGCGCCGGAGTGGGCGCTGCTCGTCGGGCTCCAGGGCCGCCCGACCGTCCGCGAGCTCGTGGCGACGGCCGGTGAGTCGCTGCTCGACGTCTGCCGGCGGGTGAAGGACCTGGTCGACCGGGGTGCGGTCGAGGTGGGAACGGCCGCACCGACGCCGGCCGCACCGGTGCCGGTCGCCGAGCCTGCGGTCCGTGTCGTCGCCGCCGAACCGCCGCCGCAACCCGAGCCCCAACCCCGGCCGCAACCGGAGCCCCGGCCCCCGACCCGGGACCGGGCGGCCCTCGAGGAGGCCACGACCCACCTGCTCGACCCGATCGAGCCCTACGCCCCCGAGGCCGACGAGCCGGCCGACCGGAGCGCCCTGCTCCGCCTCTTCTCGGCGCTCAAGGAGTAGGGGGATACAGAGAGGCCCGGTTCCGGCCGATATCAGATGGAGGACCTGAGGAGGCTCCCCCTGTCGGACGGAACGCCGCTCGGCGCGCTGCTGATGCGCGAGGGTCTCCTGACGGAGGCCCAGCTCGACGCGGCCCTTTCCGAGCAGGGGCGATCGGGCAAGCAGCTCGGCCGGATCCTCATCGAGTCGGGCACGATCTCCGAGACCGACCTCGTCCGGACGCTCGCCAAGCAGGTCGGCCTCGAGTACCTCGACCTCGGCGACGCGACGATCGACCCGTCGGCGGTCAGCCTCGTCAGCGAGGCGATGGCGCGTCGGTACCAGGCGATCGCGGTCGCGTGGGAAGACGGCAAGCTCGTCGTCGCGATGGCCGACCCGTCGAACGTGTTCGCGCTCGACGACATCCGCGCGATCACGGGGCACGAGGTGAAGACCGTCGTCGCGAGCCCGAGCGAGCTCGCGGCGACGATCGACCGCTACTTCCGTCTCGACACCGAGGTCGACACGGTCGCGCAGGCCGCGGCCGACGAGTTCTCCGAGAGCGAGGACCTCGGCTCGGTCAACGAGGTGCTCGAGGACGCGCCGATCGTCAAGTTCGTCAACCTGCTCGTCACCCAGGCCGTGAACGACCGCGCGTCCGACATTCACGTCGAGCCGACCGAGAGCGACCTCCGCATCCGTTTCCGCATCGACGGCGTGCTGCACGAAGTGATGCGCTCACCGCGTTCGATCCAGGCCGGTGTGATCAGCCGGCTCAAGGTCATGGCCGACATCAACATCGCGGAACGGCGTATCCCGCAGGACGGGCGCATCTCGCTGAAGGTCGGTGGGCGCGCCGTCGACCTTCGTGTCGCGACCCTGCCGACCGTGTATGGCGAGAAGGTCGTCATGCGGATCCTCGACAAGGGGAACGCGCTGCTGCGGCTCGAGGATCTCGGCTTCCTCACCGAGACGCACGAGCGCTTCGCGAGCGCGTACCACAAGCCCTACGGCACGATCCTCGTCACCGGTCCGACCGGTTCCGGCAAGTCGACGACGCTCTACGCGACCCTCAACCTCCTCAACGAGGCGCACCGCAACATCATCACCGTGGAGGATCCGGTCGAGTACCGGCTCGCGGGGATCAATCAGGTGCAGGTGCATCCGAAGGCGGGGCTCACGTTCGCGTCGGCGTTGCGGGCGATCCTGCGTTCCGACCCCGACGTCATCCTCGTGGGTGAGATCCGTGACCGCGAGACCGCGGTGATCGCGATCGAGGCCGCGCTGACGGGCCACCTCGTGTTGTCGACGTTGCACACGAACAGCGCCGCGTCGACCCCGATGCGGTTGGTGGAGATGGGGGTGGAGCCGTTCCTCGTGACCTCAGCGTTGGACTGCGTGGTCGCGCAGCGACTCGCGCGCCGGCTGTGCGATCACTGCAAGGAGGCGTACCAGCCGACGGAGGCCGAGCTGGTCGAGGCGGGGTGGGCGGTCGACGAGTTGTCGGGGAGCGAGTGGCCGGTGTTGCAGCGTGCGGTGGGGTGCTCGTCGTGCGGGCGGACGGGGTACAAGGGCCGGTTCGCGATCCACGAGGTGATGCTGCTGTCGGAGGAGATCGAGCGGATGATCATCGAGCGCCGTTCGACCGACGACGTGTCGAAGATGGCGGTCATGGAGGGGATGATCCCGCTCAAGAAGGACGGCCTCCGCAAGGTCGCGCTCGGATACACGACGCTCGAGGAGATCTTCCGCGTCGTCGCGTGATCGCGCGCTCGCGGTTGGCGACGACGCGCGCGCGGGTGACACGATCGCCGCGTCCGTGCCGGAACGCACGGATTCGACGATCAAGGGGGCAAGGATGAAATCTCGATCTCGCACGTTGTTCGGAGGCTTGGCCGTCGCGCTGTTCGCGGCGACGTTCCTCATCGCCGCGGCACCGGCGGGCGCGACCCCGCGTCCGGGTGTCGTGTTCGTCAGCGCACACAACTCGCAGGCGACCTCGGCGGGTCACTTCGACGACGAATGCGCGCACGCGCAGTTCAGCGCGATCCAGGACGGCATCGAAGCCGTCGCGAACGGCGGCACCGTCGTCGTCTGCCCGGGCACGTATCCCGGGCTCGTCACGGTCGATCGCCGGGTCACGCTCGCAGGCCTGCGCGGCGCCACGATCGACGCGAAGGGCGACGCGTACGGCATCGGCGTCACTGCATCGTGGTCGAACGTCGTCGGGTTCAAGGTGGAGAACGCCAGCCCGCTGAAGCCCGCGAAGGGCAAGCTCGCCGACGGCATCGCCACGCTCGGACTCGGGGCGACCGGCCCGGTTGCCGCGAACCACGTGAACATCCTCTTCAACGAGGTGACCGGCAACCTGGGTTCGGGCATCGACATCAACTCGAGCTCGCACTCGGCCGCGCTGTTCAACAACGCGCACGACAACGGCGTCGGCATCAACCTGGCCGACGACCTCAACCTGCCGGCGAACCACAACCTCGTCGCCTTCAACACCACCGACGAGAACTTCGGCGGCTGCGGCATCGCGCTCGCGGACCACAGCGGCGCGGGCGTCAACGACAACCTGATCCAGTTCAACACGTCGGACAACAACGGCCTCTCGACCGCGACCGCGCCGGACGCGTCCGCGGGCAGCGGGGTGATCCTCGCGAGCCCGATTCCCGGCGGAGTGGTGAAGGGCAACTCGATCACGTTCAACGAGTTCTCGGGCAACGGGCACGGCGGCGTCGTCGTCCACGCGCACGCGCCGGGCACCGACTTCTCCGGCAACTCGGTCATGTACAACCGGATCGGCACGAACAACGTGCGCACCGACGAGAACGACCTCGAGACGACCGGCATCTACCTCGGGAGCGCGGGCCCGCTGACCATCCGGGTCGCGAGCAACGTCATCGGCCCCGACTACTACGGCGTCTTCACGTCGGGTCCCGTGACCGTGAAGGGCACGAACTCCTACGTGCAGGTGAAGCACGAGCTCGGGACGTCGCCGACGTTCTGAGTCTCTCTGCGGACGAGCGATCGGGTGGCCGCGCGGGAGACCGCCGGCCACCCGTTTCGCGCCCGCGGACGGGCACACAGCGAGCACACGCTCGAAACCGACCGTTCACATTCGGGTCTTCGTCGAGCAACGAGGGTCTCGTAGGGTGACCGCATCATGACGACACGGATCGGTCCTCGTGCGCGCTTCGACGTCGCGCTGCTGATCCTCGTCGTGTTCGGCGTGCTCGCGCCCACCGCAGTGCACGCCGTCGCGCACACGCCGGCGAAGGTGAGCGTCGATGCCGCGGCCGCGCCGCACGGCTCGCCGACCCGCCATCCCGACGTCCGCGCGGCCTCGGTCGGCGCGCAGTTCGTCGTCGCGCAGCCGACCAGGCCGCGTCCGCAGGGATCGGGTCTCGCGGTCGCCGTCGCGGTCGCCGTCGGCGCGTCGATCCGGCCGCGCTCGCGCCGGTTCGTCGGCTCTCACGCGCGCGAGCAGGCGCGTTTCGCGCTGCGGCGCGGTCCTCCGGTGCCCTCCACCGTCTGACCGACGACGCGCGGGCACGCCCGTGCGTGGAGAGCGTGGAGGTTCCCGGTGATTGTTCTCGATCGCGCGCCCGCGCGCGACGTAGAGCCCCCCGTCGTCGATGACGACGACATCCTGCGGCGCGCCGGCGAATGGGTCGCGCTGTCACCGATCGAAGCGCGCCTCGCGCGCGCGTTCCTCGAGAACCCCGGCCGGTTGCTGGGTCGTACGACACTCGGTCGCGCCGGGTGGCCCGGCGGTGTGCCGAACGACCGCTCGGTCGACTCGCGCATCAAGACGCTGCGCCGGCGCGTCACCGCGCTCGGCCTGCACATCTCGACGGTTCGCGGCCGCGGCTACGTCGCGGACGTCGACCGCACCGACCCATGAACACCAAACAGAAAGGGAGCACTCCGAGCATGTCCACACGGTGGTCGCGACTCAAGAACAAGGACACGCGACGATTGATCGCGGTCCTCTTCGCCGGGAAGCTCGCGGCCGTCGCGCTGCTGCTCGGCGCGATGAAGGGCGCAGATTGGTACTTCAACTCGCCGCTCGGCGCGGCGACCGGCGCGCCGGTCCATCACGCGAACGATTTCGTCAGCCCGATCAACACGGTCTGGGTGTTGGTGACCGCGTTCCTGGTCTTCTTCATGCAGGCCGGGTTCATGGGCCTCGAGATCGGCTTCGCGCGATCGCGTGAGACGGTGAACATCCTCATGGAGTGCGTGTTCGACACGTGCCTGTGCGGGCTCCTGTACTGGTCGATCGGCTTCGCGTTCCAGTTCGGTGTCGGCAACGGGTTCATCGGGCACCAGTTCTTCTTCCTGCACGGGATGACCGCGGGCTACGGCACCACGGGTGTCGCGTTCCTCGCGTTCTGGCTGTTCCAGTTCGCGTTCGCCGACACCGCGTCGACCATCACGTCCGGAGCGATGATCGGCCGCACGAGCTTCAAGGGCGACATCCTCTACAGCATGTGCGTGTCGGGTCTCATCTACCCGATCTTCGGGCACTGGGTGTGGGGTCCCGGCGGCTGGCTCGAGAACTCGGGCGGCACGATCATGAAGCATTTCGGCGGCAGCGTGTTCTTCCGCGACTTCGCGGGATCGACCGTGGTGCACACCGTCGGTGGGCTGATCGCGTTGGTCGGAGCGATCGCGCTCGGGCCGCGCCTCGGGCGCGTGTTCAAGCGCGACGGCGGTGGTCCGATGCCGGCGCACGACCTCACGTGGGGTGCGATCGGCGGCGTGATCCTCTGGTTCGGCTGGTACGGCTTCAACCCGGGTTCGACGCTGTCGGCGATGGACTGGGAGGGCATCGGCCGCGTCGCCGCGAACACGACGCTGGCGGCCGCCGCCGGCGGCTTCATCGCCGTGTTCTTCGTCTATCCGCAGACGAAGAAGTGGGACCTCGGCATCTCGGTGAACGGTCTGCTCGGCGGGCTCGTCGCGATCACCGCGCCGTGCTACTGGGTGTCGCCGATGGGCGCCGTGCTCATCGGAGCGGTCGCGGGCGTCGTCGTGCCGCTCGTCACCAACCTGCTCGAGCACCTGCGCATCGACGACCCGATCGGCGCGGTGCCCGTGCACTTCGCGTGCGGTGTGTGGGGCACGTTGTCGGTCGGGTTGTTCGCAACCGGTCAGTTCGGTGCACCCGGTCCCGACGGTGCCGACCTGTCGACGCGCGTGACCGGCCTGTTCTACGGCGGCGGGCTGAACCAACTCGGGGCCGAGCTGCTCGGAAGCCTGTCGTGCATCGTGTTCGTCGGGCTCGCGGCGTGCGTCGTGATGTTCGGCATCCGTGCGATACGCGGTGAGTGGAGCCTGCGCGTCGAGAAGGACGGCGAGCTCGAAGGCCTCGACATCTTCGAGCACGGCACGCCGGCGTACCACGTCGAGTTCGGCTACGGCATGAGCTACACGACGCCCACCGGATCGTCGGTGATCGGTGGCGGTCCGCCGTCGATCCGGATCGACGAGCCCGAACCCGAGAAGGTGTGAGGAGAGATCGATGGCTCATCTGGTGACCGCGATCGTGAAGCCGTTCAAGTTGGAGGAGGTGAAGGAGGCGCTGCGCGGCGCCGGCGTGATCGGACTGACCGTCAGCGAGGTCCAGGGCTACGGCCGGCAGGGCGGCAAGACCGAGGCCTTCCGCGGCAACGAGTACAAGGTCGAGTTCGTGCCGAAGGTGCGGATCGAGGTGCTCGTCGACTCGGCCGACGTCGACAAGGTGCTCGACCTCGTCGCCGCCGGCGCGCGCACGGGGAAGATCGGCGACGGGAAGATCTGGGCGACGCCCGTCGACCGCCTCATGCGGGTCCGAACCGGCGAGATGGGAGACGACGCGTTGTGAGGTCGGGTGGTGCCGGGCGGCCTTCTGGGCGGCCCGCCCGGC
>DATBAK010000061.1 GCA_036271555.1 Acidimicrobiia bacterium | reverse complement strand
AGACGACGTGCGGCCGGCGCGCCCAGACCGGCGAGAAGAACGGCATGCCGTTCCAGATCTCGACGAGCGCATCGCTCGCGCCGTGCCAGCCCATCATCTCGCTGAAGGCGGCGCGGGGGAACACCATGTAGCGGCCGCCCTTGCGGATGACGCGGTAGCCGTCGCGCCACGACACCGTCGGGTAACCGGGCGCGTGCGAGGTCCGCATCGTGACCTCGATCCCGGCCTCGCCCCACAGGGCGGCGACCTTCGAGGCGTGGACCTCGGAGCCGCCGGCCTCGGGGTCGTCGAGGTCCCGCCAGGCGAGCATGCTCACCCGGTGGAGGCCCGCGCGGGCCGCGATGTCGCCGAGCTTCGCGACGACGTCGTCCGCGTCGCCACCTCGCATGTCGAGCCCCCTTGCCGAACGACCACGGTGGAACCGAGGCCGGGTGAGTCTACGGGCCGTCCCGGCCCCACTCGGTTCGGCGGCCCGGAGCAAGCGATGCGGCGCGTTACCCTCCTCTACCTCATGACGGGGGTGCCGAGGTCGACGGGCGGAATGCCGTGAAGCTGACGGGTGAACGTCCGATGCAGGGCGCCACGCCCGACTCCCTCCTCGCGCTCCACGATGCCGGGTACCGGGAGGTCAAGGCCCGGCTCGGCTCCGGCCTCGTGGTCGACGTGGGCTGCGGTGTCGGCGACGAGACCGCGCGCCTCGACGGTCCCGGCCGCACCGTGCTCGGCGTCGACTACAGCGCGCCGACCGCGATCGAAGCGGCAAAGGAGTGGGGACCGGGCGGCGAGCGCGGCACCGCGGTGCGGTTCGCGGCGATGGACGGCGCGCGCCTCGCGCTGCGCGACGGTGTCGTCGACGAGGTCTGCTCGTCGCACATCATCGAGCACTTCACGAACCCGACGCTCCACGTGGCCGAGCTCGCGCGCGTGCTCGGGCCTACCGGCACCGCGTACGTGATCACGCCGAACGCGCCGGCCGACTTCGAGAACCCCTTTCACGTCTACCTGTTCGAGCCCGACCACCTGCGGTCGATGCTCTCGCTGTTCTTCGCCGACGTGAAGGTCCTCGGGCTCGAGGGCGACGACGAGCTGCACGCCGACTTCGCGGCCCGCCGCGCCAGCGGCGAGCGCCTGCTCAAGCTCGATGTGTTCAAGTTGCGGCAGCGGCTGCCGAGACGGCTCTACGTGTGGGCCTACGAGCACCTGCTGCCGGTCGTGTACCGCCTGCTCGGGTCGAAGTCGACGGGCATCGGCTCGGGACTCGACGCGTCGCACTTCTTCATCACCGAGCAGATCGACACGACGACGCCCGTGCTCTTCGCGATTGCGCGCTCGCCGCGCGCTCCGGTGGGAGCGAGTTGATGCGGCCCTTCATCTCGGTGCCCACGTACCGCGAAGCGGAGAACATCGAGGAGCTGCTGCGGCGGTTGCGCGCGGCCGTGCCCGAGGCGCACATCCTCGTCGTCGACGATGGCAGCACCGACGGCACCGCGGAGATCGCGGAGAAGCTCGGCGCGTCGCTCGGCGAGATCGAGGTGCTGCGCCGGCCCCGCAAGCTCGGGCTCGGCGCCGCGTACCGCGCCGGACACGCGGTCGGCCTCGCGCGCGGCTACGACGTGATGGTGCAGATCGACGCCGACCTGTCGCACGCGCCCGAAGCGCTCCCCGCGCTGCTCGCCGCGGTGCGCGACGGCGCCGACCTCGCAGTGGGCTCGCGCTACGTGCAGGGCGGCGCCGCGCCGAACTGGGCGGTGCACCGGCACGCGCTCTCGCGCTGGGGTTGCCGGTACTCGTCGTGGGCGCTGCGGCTCGGCATGCGCGACGCGACCGCGGGCTACCGCGCGTACCGCGCGTCGGCATTGCGCGCGATGAACTTCGAGACGACGCGCTCGAACGGCTACACGTTCCAGATCGAGATGACGTACCGGCTCGTGCAGGCGGGCGGCCGGATCGCCGAGGTGCCGATCACGTTCACCGACCGCGAGCGCGGCACGTCGAAGATGTCGAGTCGCATCGTCGTCGAGGCGATGGCGCTCGTGACGCTGTGGGGCCTGCGCGATCGGGTGTTGCGGCGCCAGCAGAGCCGGCCGACCGCGCCCATCGCGTGACCGGGGCGTGACCGGTTTCCAGAAGGGCCGCTGGTAGATTCGCCACGATGCGCGCGCGAATCCGAGGGTTCCACGTCGGCCTCGCGTTCATCGCGCTCGCCGGGCTCGCGTTCCGCATCTGGTACGTGGTCCGGGAGATCGGCCGGATCGCGCTGAACGGCGACGCCGCCTATTACCAGTGGCAGTCGAACGACATCGCGCACGGGCTGTGGTTCATCGATCCCGGGCAGTACCACTGGTACGGGCGCATCACGCCGAGCGCCGGCCACCCGCCCGTGTACCTCCTGTATCTCGCGGGGGTGTCGAAGGTCATCGGAGAGAGCCAGCTCACGCACCGCATCGCGTCGTGTCTGCTCGGCGGAGCCGCGATCTACGTCATCGGGCTCATCGGTCGTGAGCTGGTCGACGAGCGCGTCGGTCTCGCGGCCGCGGCGGGCGCGGTCGTGTACGCGCACCTCTGGATCAACGACGAGATGCTCATGTCGGAGAGCGCGTACGTGCTCACCGCCGCGATCATGGTGCTGCTCGCGCTCCGCTTCTGGAAGCGCCCGAGCACCGCGCGCGCCGCGTGGATGGGCTTCGGCATCGCGCTCGCGACGTTGACGCGCGCCGAGGCGTTCCTGATCTTCCCGTTGCTCGCGGTTCCGTTCGCGCTCGCGCGCAAGCATCCCGACTGGGGGACGCGCATCCGCTACCTCGTCGCCTCGCTCGGCTTCGGCGCGATCGTGCTCGCACCGTGGATCGGCTACAACCTCACGCGCTTCGATCGCCCCGTCGTGATGTCGAACGGGATCGGGAGCGTCGTCATGGTCGCGAACTGTGACCAGACCTACTCGGGCTACTACTTCGGCTACTGGTCGATCTACTGCGCGAAGGGTCTCGGCACGCTGCCGGGCGACGAGTCCGACCACGAGGTCGTGTGGCGCAAACGCGGGCTCGACTACATCAAGGCCCACAAGGGCCGGCAGCCGGCCGTGGTCGCGGCGCGCGTCGCCCGCATGTGGGACATCTGGACACCGTCGCGCATCAAACAGGGCATCCTCTTCGACGGTGCGCTCGAAGGCCGCGGCATCTGGCAGTCGCAGCTCGCGACCGACCAGTACTTCCTGCTGTTACTCCCGTCGATCGCGGGGCTCTTCGTGCTGCGCCGACGCCGGCAACCGATCCTTCCGTTCGTCGCGATCGCGGCGACCATCACGTTCACCGCGGCGACGACGTTCGGCATCACGCGCTACCGCGCGCCCGTCGACGCGATGATGCCCGTGCTCGCCGCGGTCGCGCTGTTCGCGGCGATCGACGCGTGGAAGGCGCGGCGTGCGGTCTCGGCGACGGAACCGGCCGCGCCGCGGCCCGAGACCCGTCCGACGGTCGGCGTGGCCGGAGCCTGAACGAGTCGATGACTCCCGAGCCGACCGCCACCGACCCCTACGACGACGCGCGCACCGCGGCGCTGCTCGTGGCGACCCTCGACGCCGAGCGCTTCGGTCATCCCGGCTACCTCCGCTGGTTCTACCGGGAGAACCCTCGCGGTCAGGTCATCGGCGAGAACGAGGACCAGGACGGGATGCGCGTCGCGCACTACGCGGTGATCCCGACCGCGTACCGAACGCCCGCGGGCCCGACGCCGTTCATCTTCTCGACCAACGTCGCGACGAGCCCGACCGTGCGGCGGGGCGGCTTCTTCCGGGCGATGGCCGAGCGCGTGTACGAACGCGCGCGGGCCACCGGCGCGCCGGGGATGGTCGGCGTCGGCAACGACGAGTCGACGATCGTCGTGGTCGAGCGCTTCGGCTGGAAGGCGCTCGGCCCGCTCCCGGTGCGCATCTGCCCGCCCCTTCCGTCCGGCCGCCGCACACGACTCGAGTCGCGCCCCGTCGACCGCGCGCTGCTCGCCGATCGGTGGTTCGAGGCGATCGCGACCGACCTCGACTGGGTTCCGGTGCGCGACTGGGCACAGTCGTGGACACCCGACTTCCTGCGCTGGCGCCTGTCGCGCCCCGACGGCGGCTACGTGCTCCACGTCACGCGCGACGCGGTGGCGGTGAGCGTGCTCGCGCACGCGCGGCTGCGCATCCGCGCCGCGGTGTTGCTGAAGGTGTTCCCGCGTCCGGGCGCGGCCCTGCCCGTGAGCAGCGCGCCCTTCGTCACCGCCGCGTGCCGGTACCACCGCGCGGCGATGTGCGTGTACGCGGGCTTCAACGCGCACGTGCGCGTGCGCGGAGTCCGCCCGCCGCGCCGGCTCCAACCGTCGCCGCTCAACCTCGTCTTCAAATGCCTCGACGAATCGCGCGCTCCGAGCGCGTCGTTCCGCCTCGACACGTTCGAGTTCCTCGACATGGACGCGTACTGACGTGCCGTCGGTCTCGTCGCGCCCGCCGATCACGTTCACCCTCGACCTCGAGGACTACGCGCCCGCGGGAACCACCGCGCGCGCGAACGGCATCGTCCCGCGGGTGCTCGAGCTGCTGTCGGAGCACGCGGTCACGGGCACGTTCTTCGTCGTCGGCGAGCTCGCGGAGGCCGAGCCCGCGCTCGTGCGCTCGATCGCGGCGGCCGGTCACGAGATCGCGCTCCACGGCTATCGCCACGTGCCGCTCCCCCAGCTCGACGCCCCGACGTTCCGCGCCGAGACCGCGCGCGCCCGCTCGGTGCTCGAGGACCTCGCGGGCGCGCCGGTCACGGGCTTCCGCGCGCCGACGTTCTCGCTCGTGCCCGAGTCGCGCTGGGCGGTCGACGAGCTCACCGAGCTCGGCTTCGCGTACTCGTCGAGCCTGTTGCCCGCGCGCAGCCCGCTCTACGGCTGGCCCGGTCAGCCGCGGCACCCGTTCCGCTGGCCCGGAGGGCTCGTCGAGCTGCCCTGCCCCGTCGCGACGATCGGCCCGCAGCTCGCGAACCCGTACCTCGGCGGCGTTTACTTCCGGGTGCTGCCGTGGACCGCGGTGCGCGTCGGGCTCGCGCGCTCGCGCGCCGACGAGGTGCTCTGGCTCTACTGTCACCCGTACGACTTCGATCCCGACGAGCCGTTCGTGCCCCGAGGCGACGTCGGCCGGCTCGGCAACCGGCTCCTGTGGCTGAACCGCTCGCGCATGGCGCGCCGCGTCGCCCGGGTGCTCGCCGGCCGCGCCGGGCGCCCGCTGCGGGAGCGGGCCGCGGTCGTCCCCGCCGAATGAGGAGCGTCTGATGGGTTTGCGTACGGCGGACGAGTACCGCGACTCGCTGCGCGACGGACGCGTGCTCTGGTACCGCGGCCAGCGGGTCGCCGACGTGACGACCGATCCGGAGCTGTCGATCGCGGTCGAGCACTCCGCGCTCGACTTCCGCGTCGGTCACGCGCCCGAGCACCGCGACCTCGCGGTCACCGTCGACGCGGAGACCGGCGAGGAGTACAGCACCTACTACCGGATCCCGCGCTCGACCGACGACCTGCTCGACCGCATGCGACTCGTCGAGCTCACGACCGCGCTCGGCGGCACGCTGCTGTCGATCAAGGATGTCGGCACCGACGCGTTGTTCGCGCTGCAGACCGTGCTGCAGGACGTCGAGCTCGAACGGCTCATGACCTTCTACCATCAGTGCCGCGCCGAGGATCTCGCGGTTGCGGTCGCGCAGACCGACGTGAAGGGCGATCGCTCGAAGGCGCCGCACGAGCAGGACGACCCCGACCTGCATGTCCACGTCGTCGACCGGAGCGACGAAGGCATCGTTGTACGCGGCGCCAAGATGCACACGTCGCTCACCCCGAATGCCAACGAGGTGCTCGTGCTCCCGACGCGCGCGATGAAGGCCGACGACGCCGACTTCGCGGTCGCGTTCGCGGTCCCGCCCGCGACCGAGGGACTGTCGATGTACGTGTCGCCCTACTCGGGCGGCGCGCGCCATCCGTGGGAGCACCCGGTCTCGTCGCAGCACAAGATGCTCGAGACGCTCACCGTGTTCGAGGACGTCTTCGTGCCGTGGGAGCGCGTCTTCTGCTTCCGCCGACCGGAGCTCGCAGGACCGATCGCGCTCGCGTTCGTGGAGTACCACCGCTTCACCGCGATCTCCTACAAGCTGCCGTTGCTCGACGCGCTCGTCGGCTGCGCGCAGCAGATCGCGCAGATGAACGGCGTCGTCGGCGCGGGCCACATCCGCGACAAGCTGACCCAGCTCGTGATCTACGCGGAAACCGTGCGCACGCTCTGCGAGGCCGCGGCGCGGCGGGGCCGCGTCGGCGACGACGGCTTCTGCCGCCCCGACTCCGCGACCACGAACATCGCCAAGTACACGTTCGCGACCGGCTTCCATCAGGCCGTGCGCGCGGTGCAGGACTGCGCGGGAGGCATCCTCGCGACCGGACCCGGCGGTGAGGACTGGGACAGCCCCGAGGTGCGGCCGGTGCTCGAGAAGTACCTCCGCGCCGCCGCGCCCGCGGCCGAGCGCCTCGCGATGGTCAACCTCATCTCCGACCTGACCGTGCGCGACTTCGGCGGCTACCACGCGGTGCTCGCGGTGCACGCCGAAGGGTCGATCGAAGCCGAGAAGATGCAGATCTTCCGCGCCTACGACGCGAGCCGCGCGATCGCGCTCGCGCGCCGGCTCGCGAACCTCGACTGAAGCCGCGCGACGAGCTATCCGGGTCGACGCTCGCCCGCCGCCGCGGAGTCGCGGTCGCCGCGCAGGATCGCGAGCTCCTCGGCGAGGATCCGCGTCCGCTCCTCGAGCCGGCTCAGCTCGTACGAGAAGTACACGCACACGAGCAGCAGGAAGCCGATCGCGGCCAGGAACAGCGTGCTCGGCGCGTAGTAGATGTGCAGCCAGCGCGACGAGTGGTCGAGGATCGCCGGGAACGCCACGATCGCGAGCACGGTGAGCAACACGATCATCCAGAGCAGCGTGTACTTGCCGCGCATCTGCCGCCGCCGCAGCAACCGCAGCACGAACCACGCGCCGGCGATCGTGACGAGGAACGCGAGCACGTGCGCGCGACCCGAGAGGCCGAGCGAGGTGAACTTCTGGTCTCCGAGACCCGCGAGGATGCTCATCGCGTGCGCTCCTTCGTCTCGCTCGTACGGCGCGACACCTGGCTCAACATGGTGACGAGCAGCCGGAGGTAGTGGTACACGAGCCGGAAGCGACGGGTCGACGGCGTGCCCGCGCTGCGCTTGCGGATGCGCGTCGGCGTCTCCGCGACCGTGAGCCCGGCGCGGCAGGCCTGGAGCAACGACTCGGTCGAGTCCATGAACTCGACGGGATACGTCGTCGCGAAGAGGTCGAGCGCGGCGCGGCCGAAGCCGCGGAAGCCGGACGACGTGTCGGAGAAGTTCTGGCGCGTCATCGCGTTCATCGAGAAGCGCAGCACCCGCATCGCGCCGTGACGCACGGGACCGACGCGGTACTCGACGGTGCCCTCCCCGAAACGGGATCCGATGACGAGATCGGTGCCGTCGTCGAGCACCCCGAGCAGCGTCGCGATCTCCGCGGGGTCGTGCTGGCCGTCGGCGTCGAACTGCACCGCGCGCGCGTAGTCGTGGCGGACCGCGTACCGGAAGCCGGTCTGCAGCGCGCCGCCGATGCCGAGGTTGAACGGCAGCTCGACGACCGCGACGCCGGCCGCGCGCGCGACCTCGGCCGTGCGGTCGGTCGACCCGTCGGACACCACCAGCACGTCGAGGTCGGGGCGCGCCTGCGCGAGCTCCGCGAGCGTCGACGGAAGGGCAGCTTCCTCGTTCCAGGCCGGGATGATCACGAGCGTGCGCGGCGCCCGCGCCGACGCGCCGACGGGGACGACGTTTCCGAGTGGTTCGCCCGCCGATGACCGTTGCCGCCGCGCCGCGCCCGACCCACCGTGCGTGATCGCCGGCATGGCGACAGGGTATCGTCCCCGCCTCCATGGCGGGACGTACGCGACGCGCCCACGGGTCACGCGGCGCTGCCGAACGGGGACCGGCACGAGGGCCGTCCGCGGCGCGCATGGTCGCGACCATCGGCCTGCTCGCAGGCCTCGCCTTCGTGCTGATCGTGCCCCCGCTCGGGGGCTACGACGAGGCCGTGCACTACGCACGCGCGTACCAGGTGTCACAGGGCCAGCTCATCGCGACGCACCACGGGCACGAGCTCGGCGGCGACCTGCCCGTCGCGATGCGCACCGATCTCGAGAACGTGCTGATCAGCGTCAACCGCTTGATCGGGCACCGCGCGCACGCGCCGTCGAGTCCCGCGAGCTTCCTGTCGCACCTCGGCGATCGCAGCGCGCGCGGACGCGAGGCGTTCGTCAACTTCCCGACGTCCGCCGTGTACTCCCCCGTTCCCTACGCGCCGGCGTCGGTGTTGATGGCGATCGGACGCGCGCTCGGCGCGTCGACGATGTTGCTCATCTACCTCGGTCGCCTCGGAAGCCTGCTCGGCACGGTCGGCCTGCTCACGCTCGCGGCGCGCCGCATGCCGACGCGCGCGACCTCGCTCATGGTCGTCGCATTGCTCCCTGTCACGATCGTGCAGGCGGCGATGCTCTCGGCCGACGGCGTGACGCTCGCACTCACGTTGCTCGTGCTCGCGCTCGCGTTACGGCTCGCGGCGACGCCCACTGCCGATGTGTCGCGCGCGCAGCTCGTCGAGCTCGCGGCGGCGACCGTCGCGCTGGGCTTCGCCAAGCCGCCCTACATCCTGGTCGCGCTGGCGCTGGCGATCCCGTGGCGCCGGCACGCGGCACGCGTCCGGGGCGCGATCGCGGGCGCCGTCGTCGGCGGTTTCGGCGCGGCGGCGGCGTGGGCCGCGTACGCCTCGCACGTGTACGTCACGCCCGCGCTGCCGGTCGGGCTCACGGGCACCGCTCGCTTCGCGGCGTACACGCACGTGAACCCGCACGAGCAGGAGCAGTACGTGCTGCATCACCCGCGTGCGTTCGTGCGCGTCGTCGGCACGACGCTCGCGAAGTTCCCGGGGCAGCTCGCGCACGACGCGGTCGCGCAGATCCCGCTCTGGGGCCTGCCCGCGATCTTCGCGATCCTGGCGGTCGTCCCCCTCGTCGTGTCGCTCCTCGCCCGCGACCGCGCCGACGACGGCGGCGACCGCGCGCCCGTCGTCGGCGTCCGCAGTCGCGTGCTGCTCCTCGCCCTCGCGGTCGCGACCTTGCTGAGCCTGATGTTCCTCGCATACGTCGGGTGGAACGCGGTCCACGCCCTGCGCATCGAGGCCTTCCAAGGCCGGTACTTGATGCCGTTGATCCCGCTCCTGATCGTCGCGTTGCCGACGCCGAAGCTGTCGGCGCGGTTCGACCGCCTGACGAGCACCGCGATGGTCGGTGCCGGCTCCGGTGCGGTGCTCGCCGCGGTCGCCGTCGCGCTCTGGATCCACTTGTACTGAACCGCCCGTACCGACCGCCTGTACTGACCGCGGCGGTCCGGCCGGATTTCCTAGAATTTCCTGGTGGCGGACGGACGGGGGGCGCGGATCAAGCACGTCGCGGCACTCGACGGTGCACGCGGCCTCGCCGTCGCGGGCGTGCTGCTCTTCCACGCCGGCCACCTCACCGGCGGCTACCTCGGCGTCGACTTCTTCTTCACGCTGTCGGGCTTCCTGATCACGTCGCTCCTGCTGGCCGAGGCCGGTCGCGACGGACACATCGGGCTCGGTGGCTTCTGGTCGCGCCGCGCCCGCCGGCTCCTCCCCGCGCTCGCGGTCCTCATCGTCGGCATCGGTCTCTACTGCCTCGTACTCGCGAGCTCGACCGAGCTCGGCCAGATCCGCGGCGACGCGCTCGCGACCCTCGGCTATGTGGCGAACTGGCGCGAGGTCTTCGCGCACCAGAACTACTTCGACCTGTTCACCACGCCGTCGCCGCTGAACCACACGTGGAGCCTTGCGATCGAAGAGCAGTTCTACGTCGTGTGGCCGCTGTTGTTCGTCGGCGTGCTCTCCCGCGCGCGTACGCGCACACCACAGGTGGTGCTCGCGCTCGCGCTCGGGCTCGCCGCGGTCTCGACGACGTTGATGATCGTGCTCTTCGACCCGAACAACCCGTCGCGCGTCTACTTCGGCACCGACACGCGCGCGACCGCGATCCTGCTCGGCGCTGCGCTCGCGGCCTGGAACGCGTGGCACCCCGCGACGAACGCGCGCGGCCGGCGCATCGCCCTCGAGGTCGTCGGCATCGCGGGCGCGGTGGTGCTCGCGATCGCGTGGCTGCGCGTCGGCGGCGAGTCGTCCGGTCTCTACCGCGGCGGCTTCCTGCTCTACGGCGCGGCCGCGACCGCGGTCATCGCGGCCGCGGTGCACCCCGAGCCGGGTGTGCTCGGGCGCGTGCTGTCGTTCCGTCCGCTCTGCGCACTCGGGCTCATCAGCTACGGCGTGTACCTCTACCACTGGCCCATCGACGTCGCGTTCGACTCGAAGCGGATGGGCTTCTCGGGCTGGCCGCTGTTCGGCTTCCAGACCGCGCTCACGCTCGCGATCGCGACGATCAGCTACGTGGTGCTCGAGCAGCCGATCCGGCACGGCGCGCGCACGCCGCGGGAGTGGCGCCGGTTCGTTCCCGCGATCGCGCTCGCGCTGGTCGTTGCGATCTTCGCGGCCACCGCGGGCGCCACCGCGACCGAGACGTTCGCTTCGCTCGCGCTGAACCGTGATCCGCTGAAGGCCGCGTCCCAGGCGTACCACGACGCGCCGCCGGGCTCGGTGCGCGTGCTCCTCGTCGGCGACTCGGTCGCGGGAGAGCTCGGCCCTGCGTTCCAGAACCTGAAGACCGCGCCGCGCCTCTCGATCGTCGACGCCGCGATTCCCGGTTGCGCGTTTCCCGACGGGATCACGCAGACCGCGATCCGTTTCCCGAACGGCGCGGTGCTGCCGCCGACCACGTGCCTGCCGAACTGGTACGCCGCGGCCGTCGCGCGGTACCGGCCCACGCTCGTCATCTTGGTGCTCGCCGGCCTCCGTGAAGGTACGTATCACGGGCAGACGGTCACGCCGTGCGACGCGCCGTACCACGCGTTGGTCCGGCCGCAACTGCATCGCGAGATCAGCATGTTCCAAAACCGCGGCGCCAAGGTCGTGGTCACGACGACCGCGTACAACCGCGCGCCCTTCCTGAAGAACACCGACCGCGACGTCGACTGCGACAACACGATGCGCCGCGTGTACGCGCAGCAGGACGGCGCGCAGCTCGTCGACCTCTTCGACTACGTGTGTCCGCACGGCCAGTGCCGCGGCCGCCAGGGTGGTGTCGTCCTGCGTCCCGACGGGCTGCACTACCAGGGCGCGGGCGGCACGATCATCGCCCGCTGGATCGTGTCGCAGGTCACCTCGCCCACGGTCTCGACGGCGCCCTGACGCGTGCATCGACGCAGGTCGCGGCCCGTGGCGCGCCGGATTCGGCTCGTGGTGCCGTTGGTAGGCTGACCCAGTGCGGGACGAGGGACGGCGGGGGCCGACGCTTCCTCGGGTCTCGGCGCTCGACGGCGCCCGAGGCCTCGCAGTCGCGGGCGTCCTCCTCTTCCATGCCGGCCACCTCCTCGGCGGTTATCTCGGCGTCGACTTCTTCTTCACGCTCTCGGGCTTCCTGATCACGTCGCTCCTGCTCACGGAGTCGACGAAGCGCGGCAGCGTCGGCCTCGGTGGGTTCTGGTCGCGCCGGGCGCGACGCCTGCTCCCCGCGCTCGCCGTCATGCTGTTCGGCGTCGCGCTGTACGCCTGGCTGTTCGGCGATCGCACCGCGCTCTTCGGCATCCGCGGCGACGCGTGGGCGACGATGGCCTACGTCGCGAACTGGCATCAGATCTTCTCGCACCAGAGCTACTTCGCGCTGTTCGCGAGCCCGTCGCCGCTCACGCACACGTGGAGCCTCGCGATCGAAGAGCAGTTCTACGTCGTGTGGCCGCTCGTGTTCGTCGCGCTGCTCGCGCGGTTCAAGCGCGCGACGCCGAAGGCGGTGCTGGTCACGTCGCTCGCGCTCGCGGCGGTGTCGAGCACGTTGATGATCGTCCTCTACTCGGCGAGCGACACGGATCGCTTGTACTACGGCACCGACACGCGCGCCGCCGCGATCCTGTTCGGCGCCGCGCTGGCGGCGTGGCTCGCGATCAAGGGCCCGACGACGAGCCGCACGCGCCGGAACATCCTCGAGGGGCTCGCGATCGTGTCGGTGATCGGCCTCGCGATCGCGTGGACCCGACTCGACGGTCAGTCGGCGACGCTGTACCAGGGCGGGTTCCTGCTCTGCGGCATCGCGGCGACGATCATCATCGCGGCCGTCGTGCATCCGCAGCCGGGTCCGATCGCGCGCGCCTTCTCGTTCACACCCCTCGTCGGGCTCGGGCTCATCAGCTACGGCGTCTACCTGTACCACTGGCCGATCGACGTCGCGCTCGACTCGAAGGAGATGGGCTTCTCGGGTTGGCCGCTCGTGACCTTCCAGATCGCGGTGACGCTCGGGATCTCGATCGCGAGCTACCGGTTCGTCGAACAGCCCATCCGGCACGGCGCGTGGTCGGCCGTCGAGTGGCGCCGCTTCGTACCCGCGACCGCGCTCGTGCTCGTCGTCGTAATGTTCGCGGTCACCGCCAACGGTCTGCCGTCGACGGTGCCCGGCCTCCGTCACCCGACGCTCGCGGCCGAGGTCGCGTACGCGAACGCGCCGCCGGGCGCGGAACGGGTCATGGTCGTCGGCGACTCGGTCGCGTACTTCCTCGGGAAGGCGATGAAGCAGGTGAAGCGCGACCCGCCGATCGCGGTGTTCAGCGCCGGCGTCCAGGGCTGCGGTTTCCCGCCCCCGATGAAACGGGCGCGCTATCACAGCGCGAACGGCCAGCACCTCGACAAGAAGACGTTCGCGTGCGACCCGCTGTGGGAGGGGCGCGCGGTGAAGAAGTTCAAGCCCGCCGTCGTCTTCTGGCTCACCGGCAACCCCGCGGACTCCGTGCTCTACAACGGCCAGTGGATCGACACGTGCTCGACCGCGTACGCCACGCTCTACGAGAACAGCCTGCGGCAGGCGTTCAAGGTCATGGGCTGGCCGAAGACGAAGATCGTCATGACGACCGAGCCGTACCCGCGCTACCTCTTCGCCGAGGAGGACAAGCCGACCGACTGCGAGAACAACTACCGGCGCGTGGTCGCGTCGGCGATGCACGTGCAGTTGATCGACCTCATGGGCTACATCTGTCCCGGCGGACAATGCGTCGAGAAGTTGCACGGCGTGACGTTGCGCAAAGACGGCGAGCACTTCGAGAACGCGGGCGGGCGACTCGTCGCGTCGTGGCTGCTCGATCAGGTGAAGTAGCGCGTCAACCCGAGTGCGCGAGCAGCCAGCGCGCCACGATCTCCGACGCGGGACCGGTGTAGTGCAGGCCGTCGGGCCGCAGCTTGACGCCGTGGTCGAACGCACGACACGTGCCACCCGGGCAGACGAACGCCGCGAGGTCGGCGAGGGTCGCGCCGGTCTCGCTCGCGACCTGGCGTCGGAGCGCGTTGTCACACGCGGTCTGCCGCGCGTCGACGAGCGCGAATGTCATCGTGGTGGCGGTCGTCACAACGACGACCTTCGCGCCTGTTGACCGAAGTGTCGTCACCTCTTGGCGAAGCGAGTCGACGAACAGATCGTCGTATGTCGCGGAGCACGGGAGAACCTGCCGACCGTGATACTTCGCTCCGATGCCACCGGGGTTCGCAGTAATCCAGAAGACCACGTTGGGCCGGTAGGCCTTCACGACTCCCGCTTCCCACGGCGGATCGCACGGAATCGCGCGAACAAGTCCGTTGCGCGTCTGAATCATGCGGTCGGCGAGTTGTGGCGGGAACGCACACGCGGGTTTGGCCGCGTTGAAGATTGCAAGGCCGTCCTTCGTAGCGAGACTCCCGAAGCCGTCCGCGAGCGTGAACGCCACCGAGTTTCCGACCAACAGCACCCGCGTTGCTCCGACCGGTGCCTTCTGCGCGGCGCGGCGCGCGTTGGTGACCGGGTGCTTGCCAACCGCAGGCACCACGACCTCAACTGCCGCCGCGGTCGCCGCGAACGTCGCGAGCACCAGCCCGCCCGCGATCACCGGTGTGAACGTGCGCCACTGCGGCGCGCGGATCGCGCCCCGACGGATCGGCCGCTCGACGAAGCGGAACGACGCGATCGACACCGCCAGCGTCACCGCGATCTGGAAGAGGACGAGCGGCCAGCCGCCGAAGCCCATGCGCTCGCGGTCGACGACGATGTCGATCGGCCAGTGGTACAGGTACACGCCGTAGCTGATGAGTCCGAGCCCGACGAGCGGACGCTGCTCCAGCACGCGCGCGATCGGACCGCGTTGCGGATGGGTCGCCGCCGCGATGACCGCCGTCGCCGCGAGCCCGCAGAGGAGGAAGCCACCCCGGTACAGCGTTCGCGACTGACCGTCGAGTGCGACCCACGCGACGGCCAGCACGGCAGCACCCGTGAGCCCGACCAGCTCGAGCGCGACGCGGCGCGCGCGGATCGCCGTCGGCCCGCGCAGGCTCCGCCACGCGGCGAGCACCGCACCGAACAAGATCGCGGCGGCGCGCGTGTCGGTGCCGTAGTACGCGCGCGTCGTGCTCGTGGGTGAGTACAGCTCGAACATCAGCACGCTCGAGGCCGCGGCCAGCACGAGCGAGGTCACGAGCACCGCGACCGGAGTGCGAGCGCGGAAGCGCCAGAGGAGAACCGAGAACACGAGCGGCCACACCACGTAGAACTGCTCTTCGATCGCGAGGCTCCACGTGTGGTTCAGGGGCGACGGCGACCGGAACAGCGCGAAGTAGTTCTGGTGCGAGAACACCTGGCGCCAGTTGGCGACGTACCCGAGGGTCGCGAACGCATCGCCACGGATCTGGCGGAGCTCGTCGGAGTGTGCGAACAGCACGCAGTACGCGAGCACGCCGACGAGGAGCAACGCGAGTGCGGGAAGCAGTCGCCGCGCGCGGCGCGACCAGAAGCCGCCGAGTCCGATCGCGCCCGTGGTCGTTGCCTCGGCGAGCAGCAGCGACGTGATGAGGTAGCCCGACAGGACGAAGAAGAAGTCGACGCCGAGATAACCACCCTTGAGGTGGCCGGCGTGGAAGACCACGACCCCGGCGACCGCGACACCGCGCGCGCCGTCGAGCGCCGCGACGTGCGGAATCGTCGGCCCGCCCCCGTCACGCACCACGACAGTGTACGAGTGACCCGCGGTTCAGCCGCCGCCGGCGCGGACACTGCGACGGGTCGCGATCTCGTCGACGACGAGCGCGGTGACGATCCACAGCACGACGCGCAGCTGGACTGCGGCGGCGATCGCGTGACGGTCGAGCTCGAGCGCGTCGCCGTGCCAATCGACGAGGTAGTGCACGACGAGGAGGAGCGTCGACAGCGCGACGGTGACGAGCAACACGCGGTTCCGACGACGGCGCGCGAGCGCGATCGCCGCGAGCAACGCGGCGACGATCCAGATCTCGACGAGGCCCTGCGACGACGGCATGCCGATCGACCCGATCACGCGGAAGACCGGTCCGCCGTCGACGTAGTACGTGTGCGCGTACCCACGGATCGCGGGGCGCAGGAGCCGCTGCCGATCGGCGAACGGGCCTGAGATGTCGGAGGCGGGGTGCGTCAAGAGGAACGACGCGTAGGTGCTCCGCCCCTTGGAGTTGAGCCACGCCCGGTACGCCGCGAACGCGGGGTCGAAGGTCACACGATCACCGGTCAACGCCTGCGCGTAGGGCTGGTGGAGCGCGCGTACCTGCGGCGACAGCGGCAGGCCGTGGTCGAGCAAGTAGCGCGTGGCCTCGTGCGAACCGAGCAGCCGGACCGTGACCGTCTCGTCGAGCGGCGAGAACCAACGGCCCGAGTGGTTCGATCCCGCGATGTTGAGCCCCGCGGCAACGATGCACACGCCCGCGAGCACCGCGGCCCGAGCGCGCACCGACCGCCGCACGATGCCGACGACGATCGCGACCACCGCCACGACGAGCACGACGGTCGAGTAGGAGTCGCGCGTGCACGCGAGCAGCGCGAGCACGACGACGAGGCCGACGTAGTCGCGGCGCGCGGAGCGGCCGCCCGTCATGCGGATGAAGAGTCCCGTCGCGAGCACGAGCAGCGAGAGCGACAACGACTCGGTCGCGACGAAGACGTTCCACATCGACACCGGCGGGCTCAACGCGACCAGCAGCAGCGCGACGAACGCGCCGGTGCGCACGGCGGGGTGGCGCAAGCGTTCTGCGACCGCGCGCGCGAGGAACAGCCAGCACCCCACCGCGATCGCGCTCTCGACGAGAACGATCGCGCGCAGGTTGCGCAGGCAGACCTTGGCGAGCAGGAGGAAGAGGAACGGGGCCGCGTCGGGCGCCGCGAGGAAGCGCAGGCTCCAGACCGGCGCGCTCGCGCCACGCATGTCGTACGCGGAGTCGACGCCGAAGCCGGCCCGAACCGCGCGGAAGCGGCCCGTCCCGGTGAACGCGGCCCAGATCGCGTAGAGCATCACGACCGCGGCGAACACGACCGCGATCGGGATCCGGCCCGGGATCACGGCACCGGCGGCCGGTTCGGCGTCGTCCTCCGTCGCGGTCGCGTCGGCCGTCGGCACGCTCACGGCCGCGCGCCTTCGGCGGCGGGGGCGCGCGCGGCGCGCCACGGGGGTCGCGACGCTCGGCGCAGGATCGGCTGCTCGACGAGGAACCAGCTCAACGACGAGACGACGAGCGTGAACGCGAGCGTCAGCGCGAACAGGATCGGGAACCGCAGCGCGTGGACGCCGCGGTCGAGCTTCCAATCGCTCAGCTGGTTCATCCAGTCGAAGTGCCACAGGAAGATGCCGTAGGAGACGACACCGATCGACGTCGCGACCCGGCTTCGGAGCACGCGCCGACCGACGCCGCGATCCTGCGGGCCGAAGACCGCCGGCAGCACGACGAACAGCGCGACGAGGCCATAGAGGATCTGGTGCGCCACCTCGACCTTGCGGTCGACCGTCTCCACGCCGAAGTTCGTCGACAGGCCGATGTTGCAGACGAGCACGAAGGCACCGACCGCGAGCAGCCAGCTCGCGTACGCGTTGTCGCCGAGCCAGCGGAGCGCGCGCGCGACACCGTTCGTGGCCGTCGCCGCGAGCCCGGCCGACGCCGCCGCGCTGAACACCGCGAGCCCGATGCCGAGCGCGAACAGGTCGCACTCGGCCGGCAGCCACTGTGCCGAGGGCGACCCCACACCGTCCTTGTAGAAGAGGAAGACGCGGACTCCCAGCCCGAACAGGTACAGGAATGCGGCGGCGCCCGCCTCGACGAGCAGCGCACGTGAGCGCCCGGCGCGCGCGACGAGCACACCGACGATCCCCGCGTAGATCGGGAGCGCGGCGTAGAAGCTCACCTCGACCGCGAGGCTCCACGTCGGCACGATGCCCGCGAGCCCGTAGGCAGGTACGTAGATCTGCACGAGTGCGTAGTGGCGCGTGTAGTCGCCGACGCCGTGCAGGTGCGCGCTGCGGAACAGGAAGATCGCCGCGGTCAGCACGATCCAGTACGCCGGGTAGATGCGCACCGCGCGCCGCCACCAGAAGTCGCGCCACCGCGAGGGCGCGGAGCCGCCGAAGTGCGCGGCGGCAAACGGCCGGTACAGCAAGAACCCCGAGATCACGAAGAAGATGGCAACGCCGACGTCGAGGCGCGTGAAATAGGGACCGATGTAGCGCGCCTGGTTCAGGTTGACCGTGAAGAGCGACGCGATGTGGAAGACGACGATCGTCATCGCGGCCACGGCGCGCAACCCGTCGAAGCACGGGAACCGCGGACGCGCGGCCACGCGAGCCTCGGTCACGTCCGAGCCCCCACCGGCCGCGTGATCCGGTCGCGCCGGCGCAGCAGCGGCCGCTCGACCGCGAACCAGCTCACCGACGCGGTGGCCAGCGCCAGCGCGAAGCCCGCGGTCACGATCGCGGGGAAGCTCGCCCGGAAGTCCGGCTGGTGGTTCCACTTCACCGCACGCTCGAGCCAGCTCTGGTGCCAGAGGTACACGCCGTACGACACGAGCCCCACGTACACGAGCGGCGGCCAGCGCAGGAGGCGCCGCACGAAGCCGCGGTCCTGCGGTCCGAACACCGCCGGGAACAGGAGGAAGAAGGCCGTCGCGCCGTACAGGAACTGGCGGGCGAACGCCCGCTTGCCGTCGACGCGTGCGAGCCCGACCGGCAGGTTCAGACCCTTCGCCATGAACACGAAGCAGGCGATCGCCAGCGCCCAGCACAGCGCGGGTTGCGCACCGAGGTACTCGACGATGCGCGGCACCGACCCTCGCTGCGCGAACCAGGCGCTGCCGAGCGCGAGGCCCATGCCGAGCGCGAAGTAGTCGAGGTTCGCGGGGAGCCAGTAGATGCCGAGGTCGTGGACCCGGCCGGTGTGGAGCGAGAACACGATCGCACGGAAACCCAGACTCGTCGCGTACAGCACTGCGAGGCCCGCGACCTCGACCCCGACGCGCGTCGTCGCGGCGCGGCCGCGCTGCACCCGGATCATGCACGCGGCGTAGAGCGGCACGAAGGCGTAGAAGCTCACCTCCAGCGCGAGCGTCCACGCCTGCGAGATGCCGCCCTGCGCGCGGCCGATCGTGTCGTAGATCTGCGTGAGCGTGAAGTACTCGACGTAGCTACGCGCGCCGCGCACCGGCACGTTGAGACCGAAGAAGATGATGATGCCGACGAGCGCGAGCCAGTACGCGGGATAGATGCGCAGCAGCCGGCGGACGTAGAAGCGGCGTACCGACGGGCCCGCGCGGCCGGCGAGCGCGGCCGCGACGAACGGCCGGTACAGCAGGAAGCCCGAGATCAGGAAGAAGATCGCGACGCCGACGTCGAGGTGCGTGAAGTAGCTCGGGAAATGCCCGTGGAACATCTGTCCGCTGTAGAACGACGCGTGGTGGAGCAGCACGACGATCGCCGCGATCGCGCGCAGGCCGTCGAAGCACGGGAAGGTCGTCGCGGGATCACGCACGCCGGACGCACCGACGACGAGCTCATTGTCGGCCGCGGCCGTCATGGCGCGCTCGTCGCGACGGTCCCGCTGCGGGGGCGGGGGCGCCGGCGGAAGAGCGGCTGGTCCTTGCGCCGCAGGATCGGCTGCTCGACGAAGAAGTAGCTGATCGACGCGACCGCGAGGCTCCACGCGAGCGTGACCACGAGCAGCATCGCGAAGTTGCCGGCGAACACCGGATAGTGCGACCAGATGCGCGCCTGCTCGAGGAAGTCGTTGTGCCAGAGGTACACGCCGTACGACACGATGCCGACGTACACCACCGGCTGCCACCGCAGGAAGCGGCGGAACAACGACTGATCCTGCGGCCCGAACACCGCAGGCAGCAGCACGAACAGCGCGACGAGACCGTTCAGGATGTTGCGCGCGTACGCGCGTCCACCGCTCACCTCGACGATCAACCGCGGGAGACGCAGCGTCAGCGCCACGACGAGGTAGCACCCGAGCGCGACGACGAAGCAGAAGTCGGCGTGGCGCCCGAGCCACTCACAGAGCGCGAGCGTGCGCCCGGTATGCATCGACCACGCGTGGATCGCGGCGAGCGCCATGCCGAAGCCGAACACGTCGAGGTAGCCGAACAACCAGTGCTGCGACACGAGCGGCATGACACCGGCGTAGAACACGAACGCGCGCCACGCCACGCTCACCAGGTACAGGCCCGCGACGCCCGCGAGCTCGATGCGCAGGCGCGCGTCCGGGTCACGTGCCGCGCCGAGCCGGCGCATGAGCAGGGCGTACGCGGGCAGCATCAGGTAGAAGGTGATCTCGACCGCGAGCGTCCAACTCTGCGACATGCCCGCGGGGAACCAGCTCGCGCGGTAGATCTGCGTCAACGAGTAGAGCGACACGAGCTGCGGGAAGGTGAACGCCGAGAAGCCGCCGCCGTTCGCGCTCACGGCGACCGTCGTCGCGTGCCCGAACAGGAGGGTCGCGGTGAGCGCGAGCCAGTAGGCCGGAAAGATGCGCAGGATCCGACGGCGGAAGAAGACCCGCGGCCCGGTCGGCTGCCGCCCCGCGAACGCGGCCGCGCAGAAGGCGCGGTAGAGCAGGAAGCCCGAGATCATGAAGAAGATCGCGGGTCCGATCTCGAGCCGCGCGATCAACGGCGCGAACCACTCGTGGTGCGAGAACTCGGCGCCGCTCACGAAGCCGATGTGCTCGAGCATCGCGCTCATCACCGCGATCGCGCGCAGACCGTCGAAGCACGGGAAGTCGAAGGCGCGCCCCGCCCGAGTCGTGTCGACACCGGCGACGGTCGCGGTCGTCGGCGCCGTGTCCGCTTGCTTCACGCGCGCGCCGGCCGGGGGCGACCGAGGCCGAGGCGCGGCATGCGGTCCTTCAGCGCGAGCACCGGCCGCTCGACGAAGTGGTAGCTCAGGCTCGCGACCGCGACGCTCGACAACACCGTCAGCCCGAGGATCAGCGGGTACGTGGTGCGGTCGAGGTGCACGGTGGCGCTGAACTGCAGCACGTTCGGCCGATGCGTCCACTGCATCCACTTGTCGAGCCAGCCCTCGTGCCAGAGGTAGACGCCGTACGACACGAGGCCCGTGTACGCGATCGGGCGCCACTGAAGGAAGCGGCGCACGAGTCCGCGGTCCTGCGCGCCGAACACGGCCGGCAACGTCACGAACAGCGCGAACAGCGACTGCAGGATCTGCTGCGCGTCGGCCTGCCAGCCGATCGGCGTGTTCCCTGGTTGCGGGCTGCGGGGCAGGTCGAGGTGCGCGACCACGAGCCAGTAGCAGACCGCGGCGAGGATCCACCACAGCCAGCTGACGCGCCCGATCCAGTCGACGATCGCGTTCGAGCCGTGCATCGCGATCCACACGCTCGCGACCGCGAGGGCCATGCCGAGACCGAACACGTCGAGGTAACCCGGCAGCCAGTGCACGGCGATGCGACCGACCGAGTGCCGGCCGTCGATCGCGAAGAGGATCGTCCGGTACCCGTAGCAGAGCGCGATCAGCGCGGCCGCGCCGAGCGCCTCGACGCGCAGTCGCGTGCGCCCCTCGCGGCCCCTCACCACGCGCCCGAGCACCCACGCGTACGCGGGAAGGAACGCGTAGAAGCTCACCTCGGTGCAGAGCGTCCACGCCTGCGGGATGCCACCGAGGAACCGGTGCGTGTCGTAGATCTGGACGAGGCCGTAGTACGTGACGACGTCGCGCGCCCCGTGCACCGGCAGCCCGAACGCGACGATCAGCGCGGTGAGCGCGAGCCAGTACGCGGGGAAGATACGGAGCGCGCGGCGCCACCAGAACGGGACCGCGCGCATCGGCGCGCGATCGCCGACGTGCGCGGTGATGTACGGGCGGTACAGCAGGAACCCCGAGATCAGGAAGAACAGCGCGGGGCCGATCTCGAGGTGCGCGAGGTACTCGCCGAGGTGGTGCGACTGCTCGGTCGCGCCGGTGACGAACCCGACGTGCGTCATGATCGCGCTGAGCACCGCGATCGTCCGCAGGCCGTCGAAGCACGGGTAATGCGGACGCGCGGGCGCCGCGACCTGCGCGTTCTCGCTCCCGCCTTCGGCCGCATGGGAGTGAGCGCCCGTCTTCACGCGGCCGTCGGCGCCGTCACTCACGGGCGCCAGCCTACGGGCGGGACGACGTCTCGGAGGGTCTGCTCGCGGCGTGCCGCTGGGCCCGCTGCGCGGCGGCGGCGTCGAGCGCGGCCCGCGGCAGGATCGGCGCGTCGCGACCCGTCGAGCCGTTCTTCGCCTCGTCGGCGTGCTCTTCGTGGTACTCCGCGTCGACGTTCACGGTCCACACGTCGTGCTCGGTGCCGGTGAGGATGTTCTCGACCGACAGCATCGCGGTGAGCATCGAGTGGTCCTGATTGTTGTAGCGGTGCATGCCGTTGCGACCGGTCGGGAAGACGTTCGGCGCGTGCGCCGCGATCCAGTGCCGCAGCACCTCGACGTTCTGCTGGTAGGTCTCGTCGTACACCGGATACGCCTTCGGCACGCGCACGACGTAGCCGGCCTCGACCTTCGACGCGTCGCAGAGTCCGAGGTGCTCGAGCTCGCGCTTGGCCTGCGCGATCAGCTCGTCGTCGGACTTCGACCACATCGCGTCGCCCTCCTGCACCCAGAACTCGAGCCCGAGGCAGGTCCGGCCTTCCTTCACCATGTACGGCGACCAGGAGCCGAAGTTCTGCACCCGCCCGACCTCGACCTCGGGATCGTGGATGTAGATCCACGTGTCGGGGAACGAGTACTCGAGCGGCACGACGAGCGCGACCGTCATGAAGTCGCGATAGCCGAGGCCGTCGGCCGCGGCGCGCACGACGTCGTCGACCGGCGGGTCCATCGCGCGCAGCAGCGCGCTCATCGGCATCGACGAGACCACGTGCGAGCACGGATACGTCGACTCGACGCCGGTGTCCTTGTTGCGCGCGACCACCGCGTAGGCGCGCCCGTCGCGGTGCAGGATGCGCACGACCTTCTGACGGAAGTGGAGCACCGCACCCGCCGCCGTGACCTTCTCCGCCGCGGTCTCCCACATCTGACCCGGCCCGTACTTCGGGTAGTTGAACTCCTCGATGAGGCTCGTGACCTGCTTGCTCTTGTCGCGCGAGCCCATCATCCGCGCGCGCAGCGGCTCCCACACCGCGGCGACGATCGACATGTTCTTGATGCGCTGCGCGCCGAAGTCGGCCGACAGCTCCGACGCGGGGATCCCCCACACCTTCTCGTTGTACGTCTTGAAGAAGTGTCGATAGAGGCGCCAGCCGTAGTGGCTCGCGATGTAGCCCTCGAGCTTGTCGCGGTTCTTCGGCGGCTTGATGCGCACCCACGCGTACGACGCCATGCAGCGCACGGCCTCGACGACACCGAGGTTGCGCAGCGCGTTGAGCGGCTTGATCGGGTAGTCGTAGAGCTTGCCCTGGTAGTAGATGTGGCTGAGCCGGGGCCGGCGCAGGAACTCGTCGGTGCCGAGGATCTCGAACCAGAGGTCGTCGACCGGCTTCACCTTCGTGAAGAAGCGGTGGCCGCCGATGTCGAAGCGCCAGCCGTCGCGCTCGACCGTACGGCTGATGCCGCCGACGACCGAGTCGCTCTCGAGGATCGTGCAGGTGTGGCCCGCCTTCATCAGCTCGAAGGCCGCGGTGAGGCCGGCGGGACCCGCGCCGATGACGACGACCTGGGGCGCCGGACGCGCGCCGGCGCGGCTGCGGTCCGCGGTCGCGGAGGCGTCGGGTGCGGCGTGATCGGCTGCCATCGTCTTCCTGATCGGTCGGCCGGCCACGGGGCGTAGAACGACCGGGGCCCCCACGCCCGGACCGGGTCCCCCGAATGCCCAGCGACCGGGCAGTCTAGCGGCGTCTGACCGGGTCCTTACCGAGCGTGGTCGGGGTGACCCGAAGCGTGCCGAAGCCGCAGCACCGGTTCACTCCCTCGAAGCCGCGAGCGGAGCGAGCGTCGAGGCCCGCCCGCGAGCGTGCGAGCCGGCGAGCGGAGCGAAGCTGGTGAAGGAGCGAGCGAGAAAGCGTGGTAGACGGGTGCGGTGTCCGGATCGAGGCGACGCGCCGTGCTCGTGGTGGTCGCGATCACGCTGGTCGCCGGGTGCTCGACGCCGGCCACGGGGTCGGGCACGCTCACCGAGGCGCGGCACCGGATCGTCGACCTCGTGAACGAGACCGCGCAGCAGATCGGCAGCCCGGTCGCCTTCAAGGCCCTCGCCGTGAGCAAGACCGACCCGGTCCCCTGCCGCAAGCACTTCCTCGGCTACACGATCAGCCGGCTGGCGACGCACCGCGCCGAGGTCACGGACCCGATGGCGTTCACCGGCGGCGACGACGGCGCCTCACTGTTGCCGCGCGTCGAGGCGTACTGGAGGTCACGCGGCTACACGGTCGACCGCAGCGGCCTCTCCGACCAGCACTACCCGAAGCTGCGCGCGCACGTCGGCGACGACCTGCTCGTCGCGACCGGCTACGTCGGCGTGCACCAGATCAACGTGTACGGCGTGACGCCGTGCGTCAGGTGAGCGCGGGCTCCGCGACCGCATCGTCGTCCTCGTCGTCGGCACGCGCCGGGTTCGGGCGGAAGTGCTGCCAGAACGTGACCCCTGCGACGGCCGCGAGGATCACGATGGAAGGTTCCGCGGCGGCACGGAAGCGCGTCTGCCCGTAGGTCACCGCGACACCGACCGTCGCCGCGATCGCGGGCACGACCAGCGGCCACAGCATCCCCTGCCGCCGGCGACGGAGGAACCACCCGCCCGCGAGCGCGAGCGCGGCGAGCGGGTAGAAGGCGACGATGCCCGCGAGGATCGCGAAGTGCTCGCGGCCCTCGGCGAGGTTGAAGTAGAGCATGTCGGCCGGCCGGTACACGCTCCACGTGCGGCCGATGCGCGCGAGCACGACGAGCGGCAGCTGCTGCTCGTGATTGCCCATGTAGGTGAACGCCCGCTTGCGGTACAGCGACGACACCTGCGATTGATCGAGGCCCTTGGGCTCCGGCACGTCGATGCACGGCGGTTCGAGGTACGTGAGCCCGATCGCGGTGCCGTAGTACACGTGGTCGCAGTTCGAACCCGCGAGCGCGAGGCCGTCGTTCGTCGATACGAACACCGGATCCTTGAAGCGCGACATGTTGTACGCGACCCACGGTGCGACCACGACGGTCGTCGCCACCAGCGCGAGCGCGGCGAGCCCCACACCCTGCCGGCGGGTGATCCCGCGCCCGCCGAGCGCCGCGGGCACGAGCAGCAGCGGGATGAACAGTCCGAGCTCCGCGCGCCCGAGGAGCACGAGCCCGCACATCGCGCCGCACGCGATCGCGGTGCGCGGGCGCGGTCGATCGCGCAGGTCGTATGCGAGCAATAACGCGAGGACGACGACGATGCCGGTGATCGTCTCCGACATGATCAGACCGTCGCTCATCCAGAGGTTCGGATAGAGCGCGGCGATCACCGCGGCGGCGATGCCGACGCGCGCACCACCGACCTTGCGTCCGAGCAGGCCGATCAGCAGCACGAGGAGCGTGCCGAGGAGGGCCATGTAGTACCGCTCCTCGGTGACGTTGCTCGGGTCGTGCACGAAGCCGAACGCGTGCATCGACAGCCAGGCCATCGGCGCGAGCACCACGACGGTGAGCGGCGGATGGTCGGCCGCGGGCGGTGCGTGCTGGCCCCGCGGGATGCCCCACACCACGAAGCCGTCGCCCTGCGCGAGCCGGTTCGCCTCGCCGTTGTAGAACTGCTGGTCGCCGACCGCGCACTCGGTCGGGATCCACTTCACGGGCTTCGTGGAGATCTCGCACGGGCCCTTCTTCGCGCCCGCCACGTACGACACGCGCACGACGAGCGCGAGGAGCACGGCGGCGAAGAGCAAGCGACGGAAGGTCCATCGGCCCCGCACCGGGCTCTGCCTCTCCGGCGCCGCCTCCATCAGCGGGCAGAGTAGGTCAGGCACTCCCCGATCACGGGACCAGCGCGCCGGTGAACGCGAGCATCGACGCCGCGACCAAGCCGCCCGCGATGAGCAGCAGCACGATGCGCTCGATGCTCGGGCGCTTCAACAGCATCGCCGCGGCGATCGCGAACGGGAACGTCGCGAGCGAGTACCGCTCGATCGAGTCGAGGTTGTGCGCGCAGAGGGCGACACCGGCCGACACCGCGGCGTACAGCGTGTACGAGGCGGGCAGGCGCCGCGCCATCACGATCACGAGCGCGACCATGACGACCGCCGTGATCGCGTGCAGGCCGTAGCCGACGCGCTGTCCCGACCCGAGCTCGTGGAAGGCGTGCCCGACGCTCGTGAGCGGCGACTCGTTGCCGCCCCGCAGGTTCTTCGAGTTCTGGAGCCGCAGCGCGAGGAACAGGTCGCCGGTGCGATGCCGCACCCAGAGGAGGTACGACCCGAGCCCCGCGACCGGTGCGACCACCGCGATCGCGGGCAGGACGCGATCGCGCCCGCGATCGTGGAGCCGCCACGCGCGCAGCGCCTCCACGAACGCGGGTACCGCGAGCAGCACCCCGACCGGTCGGCACAGTCCCGCGGCGAAGCCCGCGACCGCCGCGATCAGCCAGCGTTCCCGGCGCAGCCCGATGAACGCCGCGAGTGCGCACGCGCAGAGCAACGACTCGGCGTAGCCCATCACGAACACGAAGGCGTGCGGTGCGAGCAACAGCACGAACGCGGCGCGGCGCGCGAGCGCGTCGTCGCCCGTCTCCGCGCGCACGAGGCGCACGAGCAGCAGCGCGGCGACGAGCGCGGCCGCATTCGCGATCACCACCACACCGGTGCGCGCGCTCACGAACGGAACCAGCCCGACCACGCGTCCGAGCAGCGGGAGCAGTGGGAAGAACCGCAGCCCGTCGCGACTCACCGCGGTGTAGCCGCCCTTCGCGACGTCGCCGTAGAACGCGGCGTCCCAGCCGAGCAGCCCCTGCCGGAGCACGATCGGGCGCTTGACGGTGAGATGGTGCACGAGATGGCGCGCGGTCACGAGCGCCATCAGCACGATCACGCGCGAGAGCAACCACGGCACGACCGCGCTCATCAGGTCGCCGCGCCACCGCGCGGTGGTGGACTTCGAGTCGGCAGGCGCGCCCGGCGGCACGCTCAACTGCCCGGGAACTCTTGCAATCCCTGCTTCTCGAACGCGTTCGGATCCGATTGCACCCGCAGGACCTTCTTGCGCGACTGCGCGAGCGTGGTCGAGACCTCGTCGCACGAGTGCTTGTGGGTCATGTAGCCGGGCGCCGACACGTACCAGATGGTGTGATCGCCGGCGAGGTCGAGCACCTGCTGCGCCACGTCGGCGGGCTTGTGCCGCCGCAGCACCGCCTTGTAATCGACCCAGTCGACGAGCGCGGGCTTGAGCAGCCGCGGGTACGTCATCTCGTCGAAGCCCTTGCGCAGCAGCCGGTGAACCGCGGGCCCGACCTGGTCGGGGCAGTAGAGCACGACGTCGCCGGGCTGGCCCTCGCGGTTGATGATCGGCGCGACCTTCGTGGCCGAGGTGCGCTCGACGCGGAAGTTGCGGGCGTCGCCGACCCAACCGAGCACGACGATCGCGACGATGAACAGCGCGCGGACGCGCGCGTCGCGGAAGCACAGGATTCCGCGCGCGATCACGAGCACGAAGAACGGCACGACCACCGACGCGTAGCGCGACTGGAAGGCGTTGTGGCTGAGATACGTGAGGGTCGTCCCGATCACGAGCGTCGCGGCGCCGATCGCGGCCTCCCAGCGGATGGTGGGCTGCCCTTTCAGGTCGACGTCGATGTGTCCCGCGCGTGACGCGATCCCGAACGCGCCGAGGAACAGCAGCACGATGAACCCGATGAGCAGGATCCAGCCTTCTTGCTGCTGACCGCCGGCGAAGTCCTGGAACGTCATGCCGATCGGCGCGGCGGGGAGGATCGACTTCCCCCACGGCGTGCCCGTGTGCTTCGCCTGGTAGAGGAACGTCGGGAGCCACGGGATGAACGTGAGCAACCCGACGAACACCGAGACGAGCAAACGCTTCGCCGCGTCGGCGTGCTCGGGCGCGTATCGGAACGTGCCCAGCAGGAGCAGCACCAACGCGGCCGTGATGTAGAAGCCCCAGTACTGCGTGTAGATGAGCACCGCGACGAGAAAGCCGACGAGCGCGACACGCCCGACCGTGGGCTTCTCGAACGCGCGGCGCACCGCGAGGATGCCCGCGAAGACGAGGAACTGCTCGAGCGCGTACATGCGCGCGGTCGTCGCGTAGATGACCACGTACGCGTTGACGCTGAGGACGACGACCGCGATCCAGCCCATCGCACGGCCCGCGATCCGCTTGCCGCAGAAGTACGCGAGCGGGAACGACGCGACCGTTGCCACCCCCGAGAGCGAGCGCGCGCCGAGATTGGACGAGCCGAAGACCTTCATCCAGTAGTGCAGGACGACGTAGTAGAGCGGCGGCGCGCCGTCGTGCTTGAGCCACGTGAAGATGTGGCGCGTCGACAAGTGCGCGATGTTGACGCTGAGCGCCTCGTCGAGCCACATGTGCGACCGCGTCGCGAAGCGGAACCCGACCCCGGCGACCACCACGATCGCGATGCCGATCACCACGGCCCAGTGCGCGCGCGACGGCGCCGGCTCCTCGATCGGCGGCTCGGTTCTGACGTCGGTCGTCGTCACCCGCTCACCTTCGGAGCGACCTCGGACATGAAGCGCTCGAGGCTCTCGGACGACGGGTAATCGCGGAACCAGAGCACGAACTCCGCGCAGCCCGCGTCGACGTAACCCTGCACCTTCTCCGCGACCATGTCGGGCGTGCCGACGAGATTGTCGCGGACGTACTCGTCGGGGTCGCCGCGACCCCAGAGCGATCCGCCGCCCGGCGAGTCGACCCACGCGCGCAGGTCGGCCTCGGTGTCGAACAGCCGGCAGTCGGGACCGTGCGTGCGGACGACGGTGTCGAAGTCGCGGCCGACCGCATCACAGTGCTCGCGCAGCACCTGCGACTTGTGCACGAAGTTGTCGAGACCCGTCTGCCAGTTCGTCGCGTCCGCATGCTTGGCCGCGATGCGCAGCGTCTTCTTCTCGCCGCCACCACCGACCCAGATCGGCGGGAGCTGCTGGATCGGCTTGGGGTCGCAGTACGCGCCGTCGAACTGGAGGTACTTGCCCGCGTAGGTGACGGTCTCGTCGGTCCAGAGCGCCTTCACGACGTCGAGCGTCTCGTCGAGCACCGCGAGGCGCTCCCCCGCGCGCAGGAACGGATAGCCGTACGCCTGGTACTCGCGCTCGTACCAACCCGCCCCGATTCCGAGGATCAGCCGGCCACCCGAGTACACGTCGACGCACGCGGCTTCCTTCGCGAGGAGACCGGCGTTGCGGTACGACGCGCACGTGACCATCTGCCCGAGCCGGATCGTGCGCGTGTGCTGCGCGATCGCGGCGAGCATCGTGAACGCCTCGAACATGTGAGTGGGCTCGCGCCGCGGCACCGTCTCGACGTGGTCGTAGACCCACAGGTGGTCGTAGCCGACGCGCTCGGCGAGGACGGCGATCTCCTTCGACCGCTCCCAAGCCGAGGCCGCGTCGAACCCCGTGTACTCCAGCTTCCATCCCTGCGGCACGAACGCGCCGTACCGCAGTCTCGATCCGTCGGTCACGAGGTGGTGGCCTCCCGCTCCCACTTGTGGTCCCACCACTGCACCTCGACCATCATCGGCAGCAGATAGCGCACGTAGATGCTGGTGATCGCGATCATCCCGTGGTCGTCGACCTTCTTGTCGATGATGTCGACGCGGTCGTCGTGCTCCTTGAAGGCGCGGGCGCGGGCGAGGACGTCGTCGAGCTCCGACTCGGCGCCGACGGAGATGCCGAAGTGGTCGAGCCGCGGGCACGACATCGGCGGCTCGTCGGCGATGAGGAACACGAACTGCTCGACCGTATGCACCTGGAACACGAGCCGGCGGCGCTCCTCCGTGAGCATGGGCAGCTCGTGCCAGCCGAACACCTGCGCGTAGAACTTCGTGAGCAGCTCGCGGCCGTCGGCACCGAGCAGATCCGGCGCCAGGCTCATCGCCACGTGATTGAAGCGCGGATGGCGCGACTTGAACGCCGGCTCGTCGACGGCGGCTTCCACCTTGGTCATGACTTCCCCTCCCCGCGCACCCCGACGCGGGGCACGACCATCACCTTCGCTGCGAGCCGCCCCTCGTGGAGGTCGACCGCGGCGTCGAGCAATCCGTCGAGCGGCACGTCGTCCTGCTCCACGAGCAGGTCGAGCGGCACCTTCCCCGACGCGAGCAGGTCGAGCGCGCGCGGGAAGCCGTCGGCGTCGTACACGAACGAGCCCGTGATCGTCAGCTCGTTCAACAGGATGCGGTTGGGATCGACCCGCGGCCGGCGCATGCCCGCGCCGACGAACACGATCGTGCCCGCGCGCTTGAGCTGCGCGAGCCCCGCTTCCATCGCCTCGCGGTGGCCCGAGCACTCGAGCACGACGTCGAAGGGCTCGGCGACGAGGTCGTGCGGCATCATCGGCGTCTCGAGCTCCATCGGGTCGACCGTGCGTGCGCCGAGGCGCGCGCAGAGGTCGCGGCGACCCTGGTGCGGTTCGCTCACGACGATGTCGTCGACCCCGTTCGCCTTCAACGCGGCGACCGACAAGAAGCCGATCGGTCCGCCGCCGGTGACGAGGTACCGCTTGTTCGGGTCGGCGCCGCCCGCGCGCGTGATGCCGTGGAGCGCGACGGCCATCGGCTCGACGAGCGCGGCGTGGCGCATCGAGAGGCCGTCGGGCACGCGCAGCATCTCCGCGGCGCGCACGGTCTTGTAGCCCGCGAACGCGCCCTGCCACGGCTTCTCGCCCGCGCCGACCTTGCCGCGATCGAGGCACAGCGACGGGCGGCCGTCGAGGCAGTACTCGCAGGTGCCGCAGCGCGGCGCGGGGCCACCGACGACTTCTTCGCCGAGTGACCAGCCGCTCACCTCGGACCCGAGGGCGACGATCGTGCCGCTGAACTCGTGGCCCTCGATCGCGCCGGGGCGGGCCGCGCCCTCCCACTCGACCATGAAGTGCAGGTCGGAGCCGCAGATGCCGCAGTGGCTGACCTCGAGCAGCACCTCGTCGGGCCCGGGCTCGGGCACGGGCCGGTCCTCGACCTCGACGTGACGCAGACCCTTCAAGACCGCGGCCGGCATCGTCGCCGGCAGCGCCGGCAGATCAGTGGTGGTCATCGGTCCCCCCGCGTCGCACCGTGAGCCCGCGACTTTCGCAACAACCTGACACGGGCGTCAACCTGTGCCTTCTGGTCGGGCTCGCAAGCTTCGCCCTCCTCGACGCCTCAGGCCCCACGTCGGCCGGGCCGCAGAGCGACCCGCCCGTTCCCGCGGGCGGCCGCCCACTTTGCGACATCGGGTATCCCGTATGGGCATTCACGGTCGCAAAGTGCGTCGGCGCGGCACCTGGCGACCGCATCAGGAGTACGCCGGGTCGATGCGGGTGTCGACGGTGTCGGCATCACCAGCGAGGGCCCAGAGGTAGTACATGGCCGCGGCGGGCGCGGCGACGACCGGGTGGTAGCCCTCGGTGATGCGCTCGATGGAGCCGTCGCGCACGATGCGGGCCTCGTCGTGCTCCTCGTCGTAGGAGACGTGCACACCGAATCCCTTCGGCGGATCGAAGCGGTAGAGGTAGAGCTCCTCGTGCTCGTGCCGGTGCGGCGGGTACGACGACCAGCCGCCGGGCGGGTTCAGCGTCTCCCCCACGATCAGCTCGCCCTCGGAAACGTAGGTGCGCACGCGCCGCGCGGTGGTGCCCTCGCCGCGATCCTCCTCCGCGACCGTCACGGGATCGATGAGACGGGTCGCGGTCTCACGGTCGGAGGCGCGCCACACGATGGTGGCGCGCACGTCGCCGTCGAGTGCGAACGTCGTCGCGGGCCCGACGACCGCCGACCAGCCCGCACGCGCGAACACGTCGGAGCGCCCGTCGACGTCGACACCGGCGTCGGCCGCGCGCAGGCGGCCGCGCCCGTCCTCCACGAGCACCCATGCGAGCGCGCCCGCCGTCGTGCCGGTGATCGGGCCGTCGGTGCGGACGGCGCCCAACCGGCCCGCCGATCCGGGCTCCAGCAACGCGTCCACCCGACCGTCGCCCGAGAGATCCAGCAGGTTCATGGAGGTGCCAGGATACTGAGGCGGTCGTGACCTTTCGGCCCGGCCGTGCCGAGAACGGGGGACCTGATGAGTGACGTGGTGATCCGCGGAGGCACCGTCGTCGACGGGACCGGCACGCCGGGAGTCGCGGCCGACGTTCTCGTACGCGACGGCACGATCGCCGAGATCGGCGCGCAGGTCTCACGCCCCGCGGGCGCCCGCGAGCTCGACGCGTCGGGTCAGGCCGTGACACCCGGTTTCGTCGACATCCACACGCACTACGACGCACAGGTGTTCTGGGACCCGTCCCTGACGCCGTCGTCGTACCACGGCGTCACGTCCGTGATCGCGGGCAACTGCGGCTTCTCGATCGCGCCCTGCCACCCCGAGCACCGCGCGCTGCTGTCCCGCACGCTGCAACACGTCGAGGACATGAGCCTCGAGACGCTCGACGCGGGCGTGCCCTGGGACTTCGAGACCTTCCCCGAGTACCTCGACTCGGTCGAGCGCAAGGGCACCGCGCTCAACTACGGCTGCTACGTCGGCCACACCGCGGTGCGGCTCTGGGTCATGGGCGAGGACGGCTACGAGCGCGCCGCGACCGACGACGAGCTCGCGAAGATGCAGGCCGTCGTGGCCGAGGCGATCGACGCGGGCGCGGCCGGGTTCGCGACCAGCTCGTCGACGACGCACAGCGGCGATCGCGGTCGACCGGTTCCGTCGCGCCTCGCCGACCTGCGCGAGCTCAACGCGCTGCTCGAGCCGCTCGGAACCGCGGGTCGCGGTGTCGCCGCGCTGCTGCCGGGCGAGACGATCAAGCACGACGACGTGTTCGACATCCAGCGCGCGATCAACCGTCCGCTCACGTGGACCGCGCTGCTCACGATCAAGAACTACCCGTGGCACGAGCGGATCATGGAGAAGAACGTCGCCGCGCGCGCCGAGGGCGTCGAGGTGTGGCCGCAGGTGTCGTGCCGGCCGCTGACGTTCCAGATGAACCTGCGCGAGCCGTTCACGTTCAACATGCGGCCGATCTTCGCGGCGCTGATGGACGCCAGCTTCGAGGAGCGCTGCGCCGCGTACCGCGACCCCGCGTGGCGCGAGCGCGCGTGGGAAGAGCTCAACGGGCGCGGCACGCTGCCGACGAACTGGACGTCGCTCTTCGTCGCAGAATCGAAGACGCATCCCGAGCTCGTCGGTCGGGCATTGCCGGACCTCGCGGCCGAGCGCGGCGGTACCGCGCTCGACGTGATGCTCGACGTCTCGCTGTCGGAAGACCTCGAGACGCGCTTCACGAGCGTCCTCGCGAACAACGACCCCGACGCGATCGCGTGGCTGCTGCCGCAGGAAACCGTCCTGCTCGGCCTCGCCGACTCCGGCGCGCACGTCAGCCAGCTCTGCGACGCGTGCTTCTCCACCGATTTCCTCGGCAACTGGGTGCGCGAGCGCGAGGTGATGCCGCTCGAGCGCGCGATCCACAAGCTCACCGGCGAGCCCGCGCGCGTCTACGGGCTCGACGACCGCGGCACGATCGAAGTCGGCAAGGCCGCCGACATCACCGTGTTCGATCCCGACACGGTCGCGCCGGGGCCGCTGCGACGGGTGCGCGACTTCCCCGCGAACGGAGAGCGGCTCACGGCCGACGCGCCGGTCGGCATGAATCACACGCTCGTGAACGGTGTCGTCATCCGCGCCGACGGCGTCACCGACGACGAAGGGCTCGCGGCGCGTCCGGGCCGCATCCTGCGGGGCTGACACTGACCGCGACCCCTACGCCCCGCGTCGTGTGCCGGCCCGCGCTCGCGAGCGACGTTCCCGCGATCGTCGCGTTGCTCGCCGACGACGAGCTCGGCGCGCAACGGGAGTACGCGCACACGCCGCTCGACCCCGCGTACCTGCACGCATTCGATGCCGTCGACGCCAACCCGAACGAGCTGCTCGCCGTCGCGTGCATCGACGACCGGGTCATCGGCACCCTCCAGATGACCTTCCTGCACCACCTCAGCCACCGCGGCGCGATCCGCGCGCACATCGAGAGCGTGCGGGTCGCGAGCTCGCTTCGCGGCCGCGGCATCGGGCACGAGCTGATGGAATGGGCGTTGGACCGCGCGCGTGGGCAGGGCGCACGAATCGCGCAGCTCAGCACCGACAAGACGCGCACCGACGCGCACCGCTTCTACGAGTCGCTCGGATTCCACGCGACGCACGAGGGAATGAAGTTCGACTTCGGAGAGCGATGAGCGCGCCGCGACCGTTCCGGTTCGGCTTGCAGGTCGGGCGCGCGGCATCGCGCTCCGAGTGGGTCGACATCGGCCGCCGCGCCGAAGCTGTCGGCTTCGCGAGCGTGCTCGTCGCCGACCACGTCGCCGACGACCTGCTCTCGCCGATGGCCGCGCTGGCCGTGCTGGCCGGCGCGACCGCATCGGTGCAGCTCGGGACGTTCGTCCTCAACAACGACTTCCGCCATCCCACGCTGCTCGCGCGCGAGGCCGCGACGATCGACCTGCTCTCCGACGGGCGCTTCGAGCTCGGCATCGGCGCGGGCCATTCGGCACCCGAGTACGTGGAGATCGGGCTGCCGTTCGATCGCGCCGCGGTGCGGGTGACGCGGCTGGAAGAGTCGGCCCGGCTGCTGCGTCGGTTGTTCGACGGCGAGACCGTGACGGCGGCGGGGACGCACTACTCGGTCACGGAGCATCGGTTGTCGCCGGCGCGCCGGCCCGCGCTGCTCGTCGGCGGGAACGGCGACCGCGTGCTGCGGCTCGGCGCCGAGGTCGCCGACATCGTCGGCTTCACCGGGCTCGGGCGAACCCTGCCCGACGGGCAACAGCACGAGATCGCGTGGTCGGGCGCGGAGATCGACGCCAAGGTCGCGCTCGTGCGCGCCGCGGCCGGTGCGCGGCTCGCCGAGCTCGAGCTCAACGCGCTCGTGCAGCACATCGAGATCACCGACGACCGGCGGGCGGCGGCCGAGACCGTCGGCGCGCGCATCGACGCCGATCCCGACGTGCTCCTCGCCGCGCCGTACATGCTGATCGGAACCGTCGCCGAGATCGTCGCCCAGCTCCACGCGACACGCGAACGTTGGGGCTTCACCTACTTCGTGACGCGCGACGCCGAGCAGACCGCGCCCATCATCGCCGCCCTGGGCTGAACCGCGCTACGAACCCGCAGGCGGCAGGAGGCCGATCGTGGCGTTGACTTCCGCGTTGCTGTCGAAGAGGCCCGCGATCGGGAACGCACGGACGTAGAACCCGCGCCCGCTGACCGCCGGTCGCTTGATGAGCTTCACGGTCACGCTCGCCGAGAGCTTGCCCGCCGGGATGGTGAACGTGCCCCGTTTGAAGACGTAGTCGACATCGGCCGTCGCGCTGTTGGGCGTCGTGATGTACTCCGCGTTGACGTCATGGTCGAACCGATCGATCAACGTGAACGTCACCTTGGCGATGTACGTCTTGCCGCGACCCATGCTCTCCGAGTCGTACACCGTCGTGGAACCGAGCATGCCGGCCGTCGTATAGGTGTCGTCGATCTCGACCTTGGCGACGCTGCCCAGGAGGACCGCTCCGACCACATCGCTGATGACGACGTGGAACGTCTCTTGCGGATCCTGCATGTGGTCGGGCAGCACCGGCACGTGCACCGCGGACTGCACCGTCCCGGGCGGGATCGTGATCGTGCCGGACACGGGCTTGTAGTCGACCTTCGGAGTCGCGGTGTCGCCGTCGAGGTTCTCGGTCGCATAGTGCAGCGTCACCGGCGCGGCCGCCGGCCCGCTCAGCGTGATCGGAACCAAAGCGGGCACCCGTCCGCCGTGCGATTCGATGCCGAACGCGAATTCGCTCACCCGTACGTACGGTGTCGTCGGCGCCGGCTTGGCGCCCGCGGCAGTGCCGGATATCACGATCGCCACGACCGTCGCGGCCGCCAGCCCCACTCGTCTCCCCACGACGCCCTCCCTCGCCCCGCGCCGAGACTACCGCGCACTGCAGTCATTTCGCCACTCTCTGCGCATCTTGCACCGGTTCTACGCTGCGCCCGTGCGGGACGACGGCGTCAACCACCACGACCACGACAAGATCGTCGAGCTGTGCCGGGTTCCGGGACGGTTCGAGGCCGACGTGATCGTCGCGAAGCTGCGCGCCAACGGCATCACGGCGTCGACGAGCTACGCCGACGCCGGTGGCTACCTCCCACGCGGCGGTCTCCTCGGCGGCGACCAGATTCTCGTGTTCGACAGCGACCTCGAGCGTGCGCAGACGATCCTCGACGAGGAGATCGACCTGTACGCGGACCCCGAGGCCTAGCCGCGGCGCTCAGTCCAGTCAGACGAGCCGGCGCGTGCCGGCGGCGAGGCCCGTGAGGAAGCTCGCGTACTCGCCGGTGAAGCCTTCGGAGAGGCGCGCGGCCGCGAGCACGCGCACCCAGTCGTCGACGGCGGCGAGATCGGCCCCGCGCGCTTCGAGACCATCGCGTCGGACCGCGGTCCTGAAGCGAACGTTCGCGTCGTCGTCGCGGCCGCTCAGGAGTAGCAACGTCCGCGCGAAGTCGGCGAGCGGCGGGCCACTCGACGCGCTGAGCCAATCGATGACGACCCATCCCCGTTCCGAGACGATCACGTTCTGGGGATGCAGGTCGAAGTGGCAGAGCTGCCGGCGACCGTCGTCGAGGTCGGCGGTGAGGGAGATCAACTCGCGCCCGAGTGCGGCGTCGAGACCGCTCGCCTCGATACCACCGAGGAGACTCGTCAGCAGGTCGGGCAGGCCGTCGACCTCGCGCGCGTTCAGCGCGACGTGCAGATCGCTGAACGTGCGCGCCGGCGCGTCGACATCGTCGCTGTGCGCGAGCACTTCCGACAGGAGCGGGCCGTCGACCCGTTCCATCACGACGCCGAGGCGGCCGGCGACGGTCGTGGCCTCGAAGGCGCGCGGCGCGTCGATCCCGGCCTCGGTCACGCGTCGGAGCACCTCCGACTCGAGCGCGGCGCAGCCGTTCCACTCGGCGCGGTCGAGCTTCAGCACCCGCCCCTCGCCCCAGGCGAAGACCTCGGCCATGCGGCCCGTCGCCACCAGCTCCAAGGCGCCCGATCGTAGATCGGAGGCAGGATGACGGCGATGGTGCGGCTCGAGGGTGAGCAGGTCGTCGTGCGCAGCCTCACCGACGCCGACCATGGCGCGCTCGAGACGGCGATGGCGAGCCCGGGTGTGCGGGCGTGGTGGTGGGACTTCGACATCGGCGACTTCGCGCGCCACACCACCGAGCCCGACGTCGAGCCGTTCGTGATCGAGCACGCCGACGACGTCGTCGGCTACCTCCAGGTCTCCGAAGAAGACAGCGCGCAGTACCGCTTCGCGGGCATCGACCTCGCGCTGCGCGACGACGCGCAAGGGCGCGGCCTCGGCTCCGACGCGGTGCGCACGATCGCGCGTTTCTTG